>DASRYX010000333.1:0-6611 GCA_035686985.1 Planctomycetaceae bacterium
CCGAAGCTCCGGCCGAGATTCGCGGCGAGTTTTCGCCGATCGCCACGCGGACTCCCGGAGTGGAGATCAGCGAACACCTTCCCGGACTCGCTCAGCGCAGCGATCAGTGGGCGGTGGTGCGATCGCTGACCCACCCGACGAATGATCACACGCTCGGTCATTACTACATGCTCACAGGTCGCAGCACGGTGCCGCTGGGATTCAAGGGCGATCGGCAACCACGGCCGGGTGATTGGCCGTCGATTGCGTCGGTCGTGGGTGATGCGGTGCCGTCTCGCTCGAACAATCTGCCGCCGGCGATTGTGCTTCCCGAACGACTGGTGCACTGGTCGGGCGGCGTGATTCCGGGGGCGTATGGCGGTCAGATGGGAAGCCACCGCGACCCGTTCTTCATCGAAGCATCACCGTACGGCAATCCCTTCTGGCGCGGTGCGTATCCCGAATACACCTTTCCGAACGAAACGCGAAAAGCCCCGAAAGACGCCGACACGCGTGTCTTTCAGGCCCCGAATATCGCTCTTTCACCGGGAATGAGTGCGGGCCGCTTGAACGGCCGGATGACGCTGCTGCAGTCGCTCGACGAACAACGCCGGCAACTTGAGCGATCGGCGACGGTTCAGAAGTATGACGACCATCGCGAATCCGCGATTGGCCTGCTGACCTCGCCCGACATCCGCCGGGCGTTCGATGTGCATCGGGCCGACGATGTCACGCAGCAGCGTTACGGCCGCAACAGTTTCGGCTGGTCGTTATTGATGGCGTACCGGCTTGTTGAGGCCGGCGTCAATCTTGTGCAGGTGAATCTTGGCAACAACGAAACGTGGGACAACCACGGCGATATTTTCTATCGACTGCGCGAACGACTTTTCCCACCGACCGATCGCGCGCTGTGTGCGCTGCTGGATGATCTGCGGGGAAGCGGCTTGCTCGACAGCACGATGATTGTGATGGCCAGCGAGTTCGGTCGTACGCCGAAATTGTCGACGCTCGCGGAGTCCTATCCCGGACCGGGGCGCGATCACTGGGGAGCCGTGCAGTCGGTCTTCTTCGCCGGCGGCGGGGTGAATGGCGGCACGGTGATCGGGGCGTCCGATTCGCTCGGAGCGTATCCCGCCAGTCAGCCGCAGTCTCCGGAGAACATGGCGGCCACCATCTATCACGCACTCGGCATTCCCGAGACCGCCGCGTGGCACGACGAACAAACCCGTCCGCACCCGATCTATCACGGGGCACCGATTCCGGGGTTGATCTGACGGGAGAACATGGCGGACATCAAAAACCCGACGCTGCTGTATCTCAAGGGTGGGCTGATGCTCGCTGTGGGCGTGCTGGCCGCGGGTCTGTTGATTGCGGACCATCCCGACTGGCGAACCGTCGTGCTGCTGGCGGTTGCGATCTGGGGATTCTTTCGGGCGTACTATTTTGCGTTTTACGTGATCCAGCACTACATCGATCCCGGATATCGCTACGCCGGGCTGATGGCGTTCGTCCGTGAATCGCTCTTCGGTCGTCGGAAGTCATGACGGGAATAACACTGGCTCCCGCGCAGGGCGCGAGAGCCAGTGTTTCTAACTTGGTAACGATCGGCTGCGGTTAGAACTCGCCGACGACCTGGCCGTCATCGCGTCCGAGCAGACGTTCAAACGTGCTGTCGATAAACGCCGGGCCGGCGTGCGTACCGGTGCCGGCCGCGGCGCCGATACTGTTGGGTTTGTGGTCGATGTTATCGCTGATGAATTTCACGGCCCCGTCGCCCATCAGGAAGTGCACGCCACCGGTGTGAACGCTCGAATAGCCACGGCTTTGATGATCCGCGTTGATGACGGTCTGGTTCAATCCCCAGTATGGCACGGCGATCACGGCGAGACAGGCCCGGCACTGCAGATTTGCATACGCGCCAGTGGACGAAGCCGGACTGAAGCCGAGGGCGTTGCCGGCTCCGATCATGAGGCCCTTGAGCTGCCAGGCCCGTTCACCAATGAAGATGGTGTTGCTGGTGCCGTCGGTGATGTCACGCATACTCACCTTGGAATCGGCCCAGGCGATGCCGAGCGGAGGACCGTAGGTGGCGGCAATAACCGCCGGGGTGTTGCTGTCGCCGGTATCGGCGTTGATGACGTAGTTCGACGTGGCAATGGCGACGTTGGTCGTTCCGTTCGTCACTTGTCGCGCGTACGTGCCGAATTCGGTCTGCTGAGTCGGGGTCAAGCCCATCGCGCTGCTGAAGTTGTTGAGTGCCGGGCCGGTGTCACTGGCACAGCGGAAGGCGGTGAGCGGGGTCGTCAGCGCGGCGGCGGTGGATCCCCCGGCAGCAAGGTTGTTATCGATGCGACGGGTGCCCGGCGACACCGTATTGTACAACGGCGCCTGATCGATCTGCGGGAGCAGGAACGCGCCCCAACTCCAGATCGTCGGCTCGCCCGTCCCGACCTGGTAGTACTGGCTCACCCAGCCAGGCGGGAAGACTCCGGCCTGATCATGGTAGTTGTGGATCGCGAGTCCGAGCTGTTTCAGATTGTTGCGGCACTGAGTCCGCCGGGCCGCTTCGCGCGCCTGTTGCACGGCCGGCAAGAGCAGGGCGATCAGAATCGCGATGATGGCAATCACCACCAGCAGTTCGATCAGTGTGAACCCGAAACGATCCCGACGTGATGACCGCATGCGATCCCTTTGCGATGTGTCCGATGACGGAGAGGATATGTGACCGAACAAACTGGCCCGCCGTTCGATGCTGACTAAATCAATCGAGGCTCACCGGCTTCTTGCCGGTCGGGCTTTTTTTTGGCGGCGCGCCCTCCGATTTGAGATCGAAGTTGAACGTATTCGAGCCCGGTTTGATCTCGACTTTGAATTCCGTGCTGTTGTTGCTGTACTTCGCCGGGATGGCGTGGCTGGGCGAGCCACCGGTGGGGGGGAAGAACGACACGGTGGCCGGGCCGACTTTGGCTCCGGGAACGCCGTCCGTATACTCCAGCCGATAGAGACCGCGGTCATCCGTCACAGCCGTCGCGGGACGTCCTTCCGCGGGCATGAACGCGACGATGACGCCCGTTAACGGCGCTCCATCAATCGTGACCGCCCCGGAGACTTTCCCTAACGGCGGACGATCAGAGCCACCGCATCCAATCAGGGTTGATAACGTGAAGCACACGAGGCCGGCCAGACCCAGCCGGGACAAGAGAAGCGTCAACGGCGACACCTTGCGAGAGGGGATGCGACTGTTCATCGACGAGCGTGGACACGCGCCGAGAAGCGTTAGCATATGTCGTGCCTGAGTTGCGATCCGCGAACGCGGAGTGTTGAACGTGATGTCAGAATGACATCGTCTATCTTGCGCGTGGCTCCACAACATTTGCAAGGACGAAGTCGTTTTTCGAGATGAGCGCTGTGTCAATGCGTGTACCGCTTTATCACTCCTGACGAAGAAGAGAGGAAAGCGCGAAGCGACGTGCCTGCTTAAAAAGAATGCTCCGTGGTGCGCTCCGCGGGCTAGTAAAGCGAAGCTACACCGCCTTCGCGATGCCGGTCTGCTCACTGCAGGCGGGCGGACGCAGGCGGGCGATCTGCCGCAGAAGTTCCTGCCGGTTGATGGGCTTGGTCGCGTAATCATCGCAGCCGGCGGCAAGACATTTTTCACGGTCGCCGCTCATCGAGTGTGCGGTGAGGGCGATGACCGGTCCCCGATACCCTTGAGAGCGCAGCGCCGCGACGGCCCCGTAGCCGTCGAGTTCTGGCATCTGCATGTCCATCAGAATGACATCGAACGGCTGTTGCCGTTCGGTCGCCCGGAACGCGGCATCGACCGCGAGGCTTCCATTCCCGACCACCGTCACCTCTGCACCGGCTTTGCGGAGAATGAACGAGATCAGCCGCTGATTATCGGGGCCATCTTCGGCGAGGAGAATGCGACAGCCCACCAGCGACACCGCCTGATCGAGCTTCACCACCGGGGCGAAGGCGGCGGCGGGTTGAGGCAGTGTCCCGGCGGGGATGGTCATCACATCCGCCGACGCGAGCCGGAGTGTCAGCCGCATCCGGGTTCCACGGCCGACAACGGACTCCACGATGCTCACGGAGCCGTCCAGCATTTCCGCCAGCCGGCGGGAGATCGACAGGCCGAGACCGGTACCTCCGAATTGCCGTGTCGTCGAGGAATCCGCCTGCGTGAACGGCTGGAACAATTTCCGTTGCGTCTCAGCGTTGATCCCCAGACCGGTGTCGACGACATCAAAGTCGATGCGTGGAGACGGGGATTTCACGGCTCGAAGACAGAGTTTCACGCCGCCGACTTCGGTGAACTTGATCGCGTTCCCCACGAGGTTGACCAGAATCTGCCGCAGGCGCAACGGGTCGGTCGTGATTGTCTCGGGAAGCGGCGTCTCGTACACGACGTCGAGCGTGACTCCTTTGGCCTGCGAGCGAACCCGCATCAGCGCGATGACCTCGGATGCGAGGACGGCCGGGGAATACGGCTGCTTTTCCGCTTCGAGCTTGCCCGCCTCGATTTTCGAGATATCGAGGATGTCGTTGATGATGTCCATCAGGTGTTCGCTGTTTCGGCGAATCGTCTGAATCGCTTGAATGCGGCGCTGCGGAGCGCGGTCAAGATCGCCGTCGTCGATCAGGACATCGGCGAAGCCTTGAATCGCTGTCATCGGCGTGCGGATTTCGTGACTCATGTTGGCCAGGAATTCGCTTTTCGCGCGGTTGTTCTCATCCGCGCGGCGGCGTTCGGCTTCCAGCTCAATGGTCCGCTGCGCGACCTGACTTTCGACGTTTGCAAAGGCTTGATGGAGCTGCGCCTCCCGCAGTGCGATTTCGGCCATTTCCGATTGACCACGCACACACGACAGTACCAGGAAGATATCTTCGAAGACGACCCAGCCGGCGTGTTCAAAGGCCCGCCAGAGATTGGCGTCCAGCATGCCATACACCGATTCTGGCCAGAACAAACCGCGTAGCAGATGGTCCGCGGCCGTCACCGCCGATGCGGTCATCAGCACCCGCCAATCGCGATAAAAGGCCACGAAGGCGAGTGAACCGAACACATGAAAATGTGTTTCGAGCCGTCCACCGGTGAGATGAATGAACAGCGCCGAAAGCAAGATCTGACCGGCGGCGATCACATGCCGTGTCGAAGCCTGACCCGGATGCAGAATCGCCATGGTGATCGGCAGGCAGACGATCGTCCAGCCGAGAATGATCGCGGTCGGCACATGCGGGTGGAGTTCGCTCATCGTGCCTTGCCACGTGAGCGGCGACGCCCAGTAGGCCAGCAGCACGCCGAACAACCATTCGGCGATCATCAGCCCGGCGAAAAGGCGATCGGTCTGGCAATAGATGCGATGACGATATTCCTCCAGGCGTTGTTGCGCATCCTGCGACAGTTCGACATCTTCCGGCATGATCTGCTCGGTCATGGCGCGACCTCGCAGAGCGACTTCTCTCCCGAATCGGGCGTGATCAGCGAGCAGCCATAGACGGGGGTGCTGCGATTCGCGGCAGTCTCGCCACGGCCGATCGCGGCCAGACTTTCCGCGCCGAGATTCGGGCCGATGTGGCCCCGCAGTCCGGTGATCCCTCCGGAAAACTGCAATCGGCCATCCGCGTCGTAGAGCACAACATGGCCGGAAGTCTCCGCGCCGAACAGAGCCGCGACGCGTCCGTCCTCGTCCCAATAGGGGAGCACGCGGGGCATCTGGTCGACCGTGCGGACGATGTCGCTATGCTTCCAATCGGGCGATGCAGAACGCGGCTGGAACAAGACGACCTGCACGGAGTGCCAGTTCGGCTTACCGGACAGAATGTCCTGCAGCTGCTGCAGGCTGGCACGGGTGCAGGGACACCGCGGATGCGCGAACATCACGCAGGTGCCAGAAGATTGCAGGGTGAGCCCGCTGGCGGCTGGCCATCTCACCGGGGTCGTCTGGCGCGATCCGGCCAGCGAGTCATAACGCCAGACCGCCAGGAAAACGGCGATCACTGTCGCCACCCACAGGCCGATCGGCACGACGCGCCACAGCGTGCGACCGGTAATCTCGGCGTTCGAGGACAAAGCGCTCAGCCCGTCAAAGTCGCGGTCATCACGGCGCGATCACCGTCTCGACCGCTCCTGAGTCTCCTTCTTCGGCGTCCGAATTGAGGTGCGTCAGTCCATTCCGGCTTGATGCGCACGCGGAGGATTCATTGGCCGGGACTGACGCAGATGCGACGGCTGGAATTAACGTGACGGCTTTGACGACCACACGGGATCTGCAAGCGAACGCCTTATGATGCCTCACTGCAGATCGAGGGCTTTGCCGTCGGCGGTGTCGAGCTTTACGCCGAAGATGCGGGCGATGGTCGGAGTCAGATCGATGTTGTTGATGACCCCGATACGGTCACCGCGACGAACTCCTTTTCCACTGGCGATGAACGTCGCCTGCATCCGTTCGTTCGTGGACAGGAATCCATGCGTGCCGGGCGTGCCATCGCTCTTCACGACGAACTCGTCGCCGGTTGCCGCTCCGTTGAAGCCGTAGCCATCCTTTGCGGCGAGCACAATGTCAGCCATCGGAGCGTAGTCCGCGGGTTGCGGCAGTCCGTACTTCGCGAACTGATCGGGCAGCACG
>DASRYX010000334.1:0-3436 GCA_035686985.1 Planctomycetaceae bacterium
TGGCGGCCGTACCCAAGTCTGCCGGGGGAATTCGCTGTACGAACGCCGCTGTTCCGGCATCCGATGTCTCACGGCGATGCGACTGCGCGGGTTAGGCGATCCGTGCCGTTGTACCTGCGACACTTTCGACTGGAGCACCACCATTCTAGACTGACCCGGTAATCCTTTTGCACGGAGCCAATGATGCCCAACGCGCGATATCCAGAAATCACCGTGGCCGGGTCACCGCGCGAACTGGGTCGGCAGATCGGCGACGCGGCAGGGGAACTGATCCGCGGATTCTGCACGGTCGCCATGGAGCGAGTGAACCAGACCGTGCGGATCACCCGCGAGGCGGCGATGGATACCGCGCGAAAGTCCATTCCCTACGCCGAGCGGTATGCCCCGGACATGGTCGAGGAGCTCCGTGGCACCGCGGAAACCGCGCGGGTCACTCTCGAAGACCTGATGCTTCTGCAGGTGCGGAATCAATTGAGGTCGACGGACGCGGGTTGCACGTCCTTCTCCGTCGCACCGCCGCGGAGTAACGAACGCTTCGTCGCGCAGAACTGGGATAACGACCCCGGTCTCGATCCGTTCACACTCGTGCTGACCCGCAAGCCAACGGGCAAACCCGCGTCAACGACGCTCACACAGGCCGGGTTGATCGGCTACATCGGGTTCAATGACGCCGGCATCGGGGTATGCCTCAACTCACTACCGGCTCCGAGCCGTCCGCTCGGTGTGCCGCACTATTTCATGGTGCGGGAGATCCTGGAAGCGAAGTCGCTCGACGATGTGGTTCACGCCGTTAACCGGGCCGAACGGGCGATTCCGGCGAACATCATGCTGAGCACGCCGCAGGGACCGGCCGATCTAGAAGTCACGATTGATCACGTGCATGTGCTGACGGATCCGCGAAACGCGCTGGTGACGCATACCAACCACTGCAAACACCCCGAACTCGCTGCGATCAATCCACAGTATGACGAGTTGATCCAATCGCACGCCCGGCAATGCCGGATTGATGAGTTGCTCGGTAAGCCGTCAGGGACGCTCACTATTGCGGATCTGCAAAGCGCGCTGCGCGACCACACCGATTATCCGACATCGATCTGCCGGCATTCGAACGCAGACCCGGCGTTCGGATTCTGGGCCACCGTCTTTTCGGTGATCATCGCCACGGACTCGCGCGAAATGCACATCACCCGCGGCACACCCTGCGATCGTGCTTATGATCGCTATTCAATGACCTGACCTACGGAACGAACGTGCCAGGCGGCGTCCGAGCGCCGCGACCAGCAACTGCGCGGCATCCCACTTGGTCACTTTCGGGCGAGTCTCCCACACCCGGTAGTCGATGGCTTCAATGCGATCAAGGATTCGCAAACCGCCGTGAGCAAAGAGGTCGATATCGGCCTGCAAGCGTCCTGGCAATTGATTAACCAGAGGCAATCCCCGCCGCAGCCAGTCTCGGGCCCGACCGACTTCGAACTTCATTAGTGCGACGAATTCCGGCGTTGAGATTCGGCGATCAAAGTCCTCGCGACGTAAGCCGAAGCGGTCGTAGTCTTCCCGCGGCAGATAGATGCGACCGATGGCGTAATCCCGGGCGACATCCTGCCAGAAGTTGGCGAGCTGCAATCCCGTGCAGATGGCGTCGGACCATTCCGCGTTCTGTTCGTTGAACTGCCCGCATAGATAAAGAACAATTCGTCCGACGGGATCCGCACTCCGCCGGCAGTAATCGCGCAGCTGGTCAAAGGTGTCATACTCGGTGACGCGTTGGTCCTGCTCGAACGCGGACAGCAGATCGGCGAACGGCGCGATCGGAATCGAGAACTGCTCGATCGTCGGCCGCAGCGCGACAAACACGGGATGCGACGCTTCACCGCGGTAGCAAGCTTCGAGTTGACCCCGCCACCACGCGAGCAGTTCGGTCGCCCGTTCTTTCGCTCCGGCTTCATCACCGAGGTCATCCGCCCAGCGGCAATAGGCGTAGACGTTGTAAAAATGCTGATGCAAGCCCCGCGGCAGCAACCACGAGACCAGCGGAAAGTTCTCGTAGTGTGTGGTGGCAAGGCGTCGGCAGTACGCTTCGGCTTCGGCCCGCGAGGGCGTCGCAAAGTTCGCCGTCGGTCCCCACTGCGCGAGTTCGCGTTCGAGGTCCATCAGCGCGATCCCACGAGCTCAGCGCATTCATCCAGAGCGGTGAATAATCGCTGCAGGTCCTCGCGTGTGGTGTAAGCATGGCACGACACGCGCAGATGGCGGCGGCCGTTCCAGTCCATCACCGGACATTCGATGCGGTGCTTTTCCCACAGCGCGGCTTGCAGCGGATCCATCGCGTGCGGCTTGGCGCGCAGGATCGGCCCCGGCGGCAGCGGCATGGTGATCATCGTGCCGTAAAACGCGACTTCGTCGGGAACGAGAGCCTCGACGTTCCAGTCGTTCGACAAACGTTCGCGGACGATCTTTGCCAGGCGGTGGCCATGCTCGCGAAAGGCTTCGAAGCCGATTTCTTCCAGAAAGCGAATCGCCTCGGGAACGGCGAGATACGGGGCCGGGTCGCGTGTGCCCAGCCAATAGAAATCGTCCTGCCAGCGGGCCGAGCGTCCGCTCAGACTGCCGCCCCAGCTGACGACGGGCGGCGTCAATTTCGTCTGCCAGTCTCGCCGGACATACAGGAAGCCGCTGCCGAGCGGAGCCGACAGCCACTTGTGCAAGCTCGCGCAGTAGAACGCGCAGCCGAGTTGCTTCAACGACAGCGGGCACATCGCGATGGCATGCGGCCCATCAATACATACTGGGATCTTCATCGCCTGTGCACGGCGGCAGATCTCTTCCACCGGGAACACGATCGCTGTGGGAGACGTGACGTGACTGACGACAATCAGCTTCGTTCGTGGAGTAACCGCCGCAAAGATCGATTCGACAATCTCAGCGGCGGACGCAATCGGCGTACGAATCGGCGGTTGGACCAGCTTCGCCTGCTGACGGGTACACGCCGTTTGCCAGATGCGTCGCACGGCACCGTATTCGTGATTGTTGAGCACGACCTCATCGCCCGACTGCAAGGGCACCGACTGCGCGACCACGTTCATCGCGACCGTCGCGTTATCGATAAAGCACAGATCGCTCGCAGCGGCTCCGATGAACGCGCCGAGCACCGCGAGTGCGTCATCCAGCGCGGGCTCCATCGCGCGGAGAAAAAAATCCATGGGCTGCGAGGCCAGCTTCGCGGACCACTCTTCCCGCACGCTCTGCACGACGCGCGGCGTGGGACCGAACGAGCCGTGATTCAGATACGTCACGCCGTCGGGAATCGACCACGCCTGCCGCAGCGTCGCGGTGATTTCACACGCCGACATGCTGCACGTCCTGGCTCACTGCTGTGACCTGCGTCGACGGTCTCCAGTCCAGGAGCTGAAACTCCACCTTCTCTTCGCCGCGGAAC
>DASRYX010000335.1:0-3657 GCA_035686985.1 Planctomycetaceae bacterium
AGGGTTCAGGGCTGAGAGCTAAGGGACGGAACAGGCTTGATCACTCGTACCGCAGAGCTCGCACGGGTTGCAGTGAGGCAGCACGGCGGGCCGGCAGGATGCTCGCGAGGACGGCGATCAGCATCGCCCCCACGGAAACCCACAACACCATCATGGGACTGACGTGTGTCGGGATCGTCGGGAAGTAATAGATGCGTTCATCGAACACTTTATGGCCCGTGACCCACGTGATGAGCTTTTCAATTTCGTTGATGTAGTAGACGAACAGCAACCCCGCGATCGTCCCGACACCGCTGCCGACCATCCCCAGCGACAGGCCGTACGACAGGAAGATCGACATCACGCCCTGACGGCTCGCGCCGAGTGACTTCAGGATGCCGATGTCGCGGGTCTTCTCAACGACGATCATGAAGAAGATTGCGAGAATCCCGAACCCGGCGACGGCGATGATCAGAAACAGCAGCACGTTCAGAATGGCGGATTCCACTTCCACCGCCGCAAGCAGCGGGCCCTGCTTCTGCTCCCAGGTGCGGATCGAATACATCCCGGCTGGGAACGCGGCCCGGAGGCGTTCGACGACTTCATCCGCGTCGCGGTAATCCTTCAGCTTGATCTGAATGCTGGTGAACGACCGCTCGCCGCTGGCGGGATCGACCATGCCGCGGACTTGCTGCAGGTAATCGAGATTGCAGAACACGAGGCTGGAGTCGTACTCGCTCATGCCGCTCTTGAAGACATCGACGATGGTGGCATTGAAGTGCGCGGGTTCGGGGGGACGACCGGCGGTGACGGTGCTGATTTTCACGTCGTCACCGGGGCGGGCCATCATCTCGGTCTCCATCACGCCGGTTTCTTCGTTCTTGTGATGGAAGCTGACCAGTCCCATGCCGATGTACAACCGGCCGGGGAGCAATTCGCCCGCAGGAACGGCTTCGGCCGGGCCGACATCGTGGGCCATCTGCCCGAACGGATCCTCAGTGGCCGGGGCGTCAGCTTTGTGGGGCTGATGGCTTTCCTGCTGCTTGAGCTGTTCGAGGAACCAGCGCTGGCGTTCGCTCCATTCCTTCCGGTAAGCGAGCGCGCCGTCGGTGAGATCCCAGCTCGGGGCAATGTCGCGCTTCCGTTCCGGCGGGAGCTTCTTGCCGTCGTTGTCCTGCACGGTCTGATAGCTCTGCAGGTAGTCGACCAGCGGGCCGACTTTCGATTTGCTTTCGGGATCGATGCCGATGAGCGTCACCGGGCGCGTGATCCATTGCCCGGCGTACTGGAAGCTCAGCATGCCGTAGATTTCGACCGTCGCCGCCATGCCATCGACGTAATCGCCGGCGGCTTTGCGGATCAGGGCTTTGTGGGCTTCGAGATCGTTGACGCCGTCGAGCGAGTGGGTTTCCACGACGATGTCGGAGAGGATGCCCTTGATGCGGTCGCGCATTTCGGTGCCGAAACCGGCCATCACGCTGTTCACCACAATCATGGTGGCGACGCCGAGCATCACGCTGATGATGCTGGCCAAGGCGATGAAACGCGTCCGCAGATATCGCGTGCAGAGAAGCAGCTTGTACATATCGCCCCATCCTGGGAGTAGACCGGGATTCCTTCCCGGCGAACAAGGTACGCTACCGCCGATTGAAAAATCTGCCAACCCCAAATCGGCACGTTTTGCCGGTAGGAGAATTTCGCTTCGCGGTTTCGCGCTCCGCGGGAATCAGAGCATCGCGTCAACCTGCACGGGACGCGAAACCGCAAGCGAGTCGGATAGCTATTCGACAACCACATCCGCGCCGCGGTTGCGGGCCTGGACGTGTTGCACGCGGCAATCGCTCCACGGACCGTGACCGCGGAGGTGCGAGACCAGCTGATCCGCGTCCGTTGCTGAGGAACACATCACCGCGATCGTGGGTCCCCACGAGGTTTGGGCGATGCCGGCAAAACCATCCCGGCGTAATTGATCGGCGAGCCGGGCCATCCGGACATCGGCGAACAATCCCTGCTGCACGGGCAGAAAATACTCGCCGACGGTCTTGCCGTAATCCCACAGCGACTCGCTGACCGCGGCAAAATCGTGATCGACGATGCCCGGCAACAGATCGAGCAGCAACGTCCGGCAGAGCTTCGCCGTCATCGATTCCGGCATCGACGACAGTCGCTGAAACGCGTGTTGTTCTTCCACGCCCGATAACCCCTCGCGCTCGGGCGGGGCGATCAACACCCACGGCCAATCGCCGGGCCATTCGAGGCGCGTGATTAATGGGCTGATCGCCCGAGCGGACTTCTGCCCGCCATCCACGAGCCAGCCCCCAAGTTGAAACCCGTACATGCCGATCGCCGAGCGTTTGCCCCGTCCGACGAATTCCGCCCGCTCGCGGACGCTGGGCATCGCGTCGTCAAACGCCGTGGCAACCGTCGCAACGGCGAGTCCGAGTTGCGTCCCGGATCCAAAGCCGCAGTGGGAGGGAATTTCGGCCTGAATGGCGATCTCCAGCGCTGGCCGCGGCTGCGGTGACGAGGCGCGCAGCCGTTCGAGAAAATGACGGATGCGCTGCTGAATCGCCGGTGAACCGCCGGTGACGCGGTCCTGATCGCTGGGGACGGCGACGAGTTCGAAACCCGGCGCGTCGACCATCAGCCCCGCACCGCCGAATTGTCGACCGTGCGGAGGATCGATCGCCAAGAGCCCGAAATGCAACCGCGCACCTGTGCGCACCATCACCCGCGTGTTCATGCCAGCAGAATGACGCATCGCCCGGAGCCGGGCAAGAGCAGCCCCAGATAACAAAGGTGCCACTGCTTCGGAGTCCGCGGAGAAGCAGTCGCGTTGAACGATTCGTGATGTTCAGGTCGGCGCTGCTTCGCGGACGAAGCATTGGCACAAGGACCGAGATTCCCGTCTTGCCCGATTTACTAAGGTCACCTACCATTCCGCGGGTTTGCTCACCGGGGGGCCGGGTCCGCGATGTCGGCCACGCGCAGTTTCTGGGGTCAGTTCGGCCTAGTCGTTGGGGTTGCGCTCGCGGTGCGCCTGGCCGCCGCCGTGGTGATCGATCGCCAGGTCGCGCGCACGCCGGGCCGAATCTGCCTCATTGAAGGCGACGCATCCGGTTATTGGGAACTCGGCCGCCGGATTGCGCACGGGGAAGATTTTGTCCTCTACGATCCGCCGCGATTTGTGCTTCGCATGCCCGGCTTTCCCGCCGTACTCGGAGTGAGCCAACTGTTCTTTGGCGCGAATCTCTTCGCCGCGCGCTGTCTGCTCGCGATGATCGGTGCGCTCGGATGCGGCTTCGTCTACGGGCTTGGTCGCGTGCTGGCGAACCCCGCCGTCGCTTTGATCGCCGGTCTCGCCACCGCGCTGTCACCACCTTTGATTGCGTTCAGCCCGCTGCTGCTGAGTGAAACCAGCTTCGCTGCCGCGCTCACCGCGAACCTCGGAACCATCGCCATCCTGTGGCGCAAGACCCCCGACGGCGTTCGTTCGTGGTGGCTGCCGATTGGCATCGGCGTCACCGGTGCCATCGCCACCTACATACGACCCACGTGGTTGCCGATCGTGCCTCTCGTGGCGGTCGCCCATCTGATTGTTGCGCGCCACTATCCACGTCGGTGGACCGAAGCCGTGATGATGGTGATCGCGTTGGGAATCTGTCTTTCGCCGTGGAT
>DASRYX010000336.1:0-2037 GCA_035686985.1 Planctomycetaceae bacterium
AATCCTTTACGCCGCCGGTCTTCTTCGCGTGTTCCAGCAACTTGGGGATATCAAGGCCCTCCGGATTCCACACTCCGCCGGTCATGTCGGTCAGCCCGACGACCTGGGCGCCTTTGTCGACGAGATACTGCGCCGCAAAGCTTCCCACATTCCCGAAGCCTTGCAGCGCCACCCGCACTCCGGCAAAAGGGCGGTTGATCCGTTTGAATAACGCTTCCGAGATCGTTACCACTCCGCGGCCGGTCGCTTCTTCGCGCCCTTCGGAACCGTGCAGCTCGACGGGTTTCCCCGTCACGCACGCGGGTTGATGTCCATGAAATTTTTCGTACTGGTTGGCAAACCACGCCATGACTTGCGCGTTCGTTCCCATGTCGGGCGCGGGGATGTCCTTATCCGGGCCGACCATATCGTGAATTTCATCGACGAACTTCCTCGTGATCCGTTCGAGTTCGCCGACGCTCAACGTGCGCGGATCGACGGCGATCCCCCCTTTGGCACCGCCGTATGGAAGATTGACGACCGCCGTCTTCCAAGTCATCAGCGAGGCGAGCGTGAGGACCTCGGCTTCGTCCACTTCGGGGTGATAGCGGAGGCCGCCCTTCATCGGGCCGCGGGACTTGTCGTGCTGGATGCGGTAGCCGATCAGCGTCGTGAGGTCGCCGTTGTCGCGTTCAAACGCCACCTGTACCTTGATTTCGCGCTGCGGTGTCAGCAGCAGCGTCCGCATATTTTGCGAGAGGTCGAGCAGATCTGCGGCTTGATCAAAGAAGCGGCGGGCATGATCGAACGATGTGGCCACAGAAGGGTTCCTTCGACTCAGGTGCGGATCGTTAACCGGTCCCTGAATCGTAGCACCGGCCGCAGATTCAGCCTACCGCAAGACATGAAGCCGTGTTCACGATCTTGCAGCAAAGACAGCGTCAGCGCGGCTGGTGGCAGATCGCCGCGTAGTGATACACCGCGCTGGAGAGACCGACTTCCAGCGCATCGGAAATCAGTGCGTGCCCAATCGACACTTCTGCGACTCCAGGGACACGGTCGAGAAAGAGACCCAGATTCTGCAAGCTGAGATCATGCCCCGCGTTGATCTCGAGGCCGGCATCCAGCGCCGCCTGAGCCGCAGCGGCGTACTGCTCCAGTGCCCCTTCGGGTCGTCCGGCGGCGAAGTCGTGGGCATACGGCCCAGTGTAAAGTTCGACGCGATGCGCCCCGAGTTCTTTCGCGTCGGCCATCGCTTCCGGAACCGGATCGATAAACAGGCTGACGCGAATCCCGAGCCGCGAGAACTCTTGAATCAATGGCCGCAACCGCATTGCGTCCAGCTTGAGATTCCAGCCGTGATCGGATGTCAGTTGTGACGGCGCATCGGGCACCATAGTTAACTGCGTCGGGCGGATTCGCCGGATCAATTCCATGAACGGACGGTTGAACGGATTACCTTCGATGTTGAATTCGACCTGCAGCATCGACTTGAGAGCATCAACATCGCTCGGCCGGATGTGCCGCTGATCAGGACGCGGGTGAACCGTAATGCCGTCGGCCCCGGCGGCGAGGCAGAGTTCCGCCGCGCGGGTGACGCTGGGAAGCTGCCCACCGCGGCTGTTCCGGATCAGGGCAATCTTGTTGAGGTTCACACTCAGTTGAGTCATCGCGACAGCAGACCTACCCATTTCGTAAGGTTGCGGAGCGAGCATCGTCACGGCGACATCCATCCATTTGTTCACACATCATTGATGTGACAGGCCACCTTTGTAAAGACGGCTGCACACTGCGAGCTTACCTTAAAGACGTGGAAAGCTGTTCGATGGATTCAGCTTTTCGAGAGGAGATTTCAACCTTTCGTCGTAAACCCCCATGGCACCGCATCTTTCCACTCAACGCGGTCTTCGGATTTGACCACGAATCACAGAACATAGGCAATCTGCGAAAACTCTACCGCGCAGGGCCGACTTTGGATGCTGTTCTATGTGAGTTGAACCTGTCGCAACCGGCCACTTTTCCATAAGGTGCGGCAACGCTCAAGTGTGACGATTATAA
>DASRYX010000337.1:0-5284 GCA_035686985.1 Planctomycetaceae bacterium
GTCCTGCGATCAGCAGAACGATCCGGACGTGCTGTCGATTATCGGGGCGAGTGCGGCGCTTTGTCTGGCACCAGTTCCGTTTCAGGGACCCATTGGGGCCGTTCGCGTCGGCATGGTCGACGGCGAGTTCAAGCTGTTTCCCACGAAAGAAGATCTGGAGAAGAGCACGCTCGACCTGGTCGTCGCCGGCAATCGCGACTCGGTGCTGATGATTGAAGGCTTCGGTCAGCAGCTGCCGGAAGACGTGATGGGCGACGCGATCATGTTCGCGCATCGCGCCATCGCCGAGATCTGTGAGTTCCAACTCGAGTTCCTCAAGCAGGCCGGGAAAGAACGTCCCGCGCCGCCCGCACTCGAAGCCAATCCGTTCGAGTCAGTGCTCCGCGAAAAGGCCTACAACCAGCTGCGTGACGCGAAGCAGTCGGGCGTGAAGGCAGAGCGGAGTGCAGGAACCAAGTCGGTGAAGACCGCTCTGGTTGAAGAGTTCTTCCCCGAAACGGGCGAACCCACGACCATTGGGACGAAGGAACAGTTTTCCGCAGCGTTTTACGCGCTCGAATCGAAAGTGGTCCGCGACCTGATCCTCGAAGGCAAGCGGCTCGACGGCCGCACGCCCGGCGATCTCCGCGCGGTCTCGTGTTCCGCGGGCGTGCTGCCGCTTGTGCACGGCTCGGCCCTGTTCACCCGTGGTGAAACGCAGTCGCTTGCCACTGTGGTGCTCGGCACCGTCCGCGATGTCCAGCACGTCGACGGTCCGTTCGTCGAATACGACAAGCGGTTCATGCTCGATTACAACTTCCCGTCGTACTCGGTGGGCGAGTGCCGACCGATCCGTGGTCCCGGCCGTCGTGAAATCGGTCACGGGGCGCTGGCCGAACGGTCGGTCCAATGGGTCTTGCCGTCCGAAGAAAAGTTCCCGTACACGCTGCGGGTGATCTCGGACATCATGGAATCGAACGGCAGCAGCTCGATGGCCTCGGTCTGCAGTGCGACGCTTGCGCTGATGGACGCCGGGGTGCCAATCACGCAACCGGTCGCGGGCATCTCGATCGGCCTGGTGAAAGACGGCGATCGCTTCACGCTGCTCACCGACATCATGGGCGACGAAGATCACTTCGGCGACATGGACTTCAAGGTCGCAGGAACCCAGAAGGGTGTCACCGGCATTCAGCTCGACCTGAAGATCGACGGCATCAACGAAGAGATCATCCGCAAGACGCTCGAACAGGCACGCGGTGCCCGCATCGAGTTGCTCAAGACCATGCTCACGGCGATCCGTCGTCCGCGGGCGGACATCGCCGCCTCGGCGCCGCGGTTGCTCCGGACGAAGATCGATCCGTCGAAGATCGGCCTGCTGATCGGTCCGGGTGGCAAGAACATCCGCGCGATTCAGGAAGACACCGGCACCACGATCGACATCCAGGACGACGGCACGGTGATCATCGCCTGCCCGAGCGCCGCCGGTGCTCAGGATGCGCTCGCCCGCGTCGAAGCGATCGCTGAGGAAATCAAGGTCGGCCGCATCTACAACGGCACGGTCAACTCGATCAAAGATTTCGGCGTGTTCGTTGAGATCGCGCCGGGCAAGGATGGGCTTTGTCACATCAGCGAACTCGCCGAAGGCTTCGTCAAGCAGATTGAAGAAGTCTGCAAGCTGGGTGACAAGATCCCGGTGAAGGTGATCGCGGTGGACGATCAGAACCGCGTGAAGCTGTCGCGTCGCGCGGCCCTCGCGGAACTCAACGCCGCCAACAACCCGCCGCCGGCAGCGCCGCCCGCGGAGTGATGCATGTCAACAAGCCGGAGCGCAAGCGACGGGTTTATGACGGATCCTGATTCACAGAAGGATGAGTGGACAGTCGGAGCGATCTGACACTTCACTCATCCTTTTGCTTTTGACTCTCTGCGAGAATTCGCCCGCCGCTTGCGCCCCGGGCTGGGACGGAGTGTTCCGATGAACGAGTCCACACTCACTTCCGACGTCGACCACTGGCGGACGCAGTACAACGAGATCGCCGCTTCCGCGGGTCGGCTGGCGCACGAGGTCCGCAATCCGCTGTCGACGATCAGTTTGAACCTCGAGTTGCTCGAAGAGGAACTGCGCGACACGGAGACTCCCCGCGACCGCCGCATGCACAAGAAAGTGCAGACGCTGCAGCGCGAGTGTCAGCACCTGAATCTCGTCGTGGAGAATTTTCTTCAATTCATCCGTACGGGTACGGCCGATCGGCTGCCGGTTAACCTCAACGAAGCTGTCAATGAGTTCATCGAGATCTTCCAGCCCGTCGCCGCGGCTCAAAAGGTGGAAATGATTCCGCATCTGGCGGCACAGTTACCGGCGGTGCTGCTCGACCAGCGCATGTTCCGGCAGGTGCTGTTCAACCTGTGTCAGAACGCGCTGCACGCGATGCCGGACGGCGGCCGGTTGGAGCTCCTCACCTACGAGCGCGACGGTGAAGTCGTACTCGAGATCATCGACACCGGCAAAGGCATGGACGAACGCACGCAGGCGAAGATGTTCGATCTGTTCTTCACCACGAAAGACGGCGGCAGCGGACTGGGACTCGCGACCGTTCAGCGCATCGTGATGGCACACGATGGTCAGATCGAATGTGAATCCGCCCTCAATCGGGGCACCCGTTTCCGCATTCGTCTGCCCGCAATCTAATCGTTTGGGCCGGGGCTGGAGCGTACTCGCGAATCCCCGGAAACACCCAACGCCGCCCGTTCCGGGGCTTCCCTTCGGTCCAGCCCCGGCTACCCACCGTGTCGTAAATCCGTCCCGTGCAATCCCGGTCGTTCACGGCTACACTAACATCACTGCTGCGTTGCGCCGTTGAAGCTGCGCCGAGAGAAGTCCTTGATACGACAAGACCGCCTGATGACGGCGCACGAACCTGCTGCCAACGACCTCGCGAACATCAAAATTCGCGTCCTGATCGTCGATGACGACGAAGCCCATGCGCAGGCGGTCGCCGAAGCCCTCGCGCGTGTCGGATATGAATGCGTGGTCGCTAACTCGGGCAAGCGGGCCGAGACGCTGATCGAATCCGAAAACTTCGACGTCATCGTCACCGATCTGGTGATGGAAGACGTCGATGGCATGGAAATCCTCCGCAAAGCGAAGGAAGAACTGCCCGAGGCGGAAGTGATCCTGCTGACCGGGCATGCGTCGGTGAAGTCAGCCCTCGCCGCGGGACAGTTGGGCGCGCACAACCTGCTCACCAAGCCCGTCGACATTCAGGAACTCCGCGTCGCTGTCGAAAAGGCGTCGATGCGCGTGCGGCTGTTACGCAAGAATCTCGAACTCAGCCGCCGTCTGGATGAGAAATTCGGATTCGAGGGCGTGATCGGCAACAGCCCGGCGATGCAGAAAGTCATCGACAAACTCCGCAGCCTCGCCCCGACGGACAGCACGGTCCTCATCCAGGGCGAAAGCGGCACCGGTAAGGAAATCGTCGCGCGGGCGCTGCATCAGAACAGCGAGCGCAAGAACAAACCGTTCGTGCCGCTCAACATTGCCGCGCTGCCGGAAAGCACGCTCGAGAGCGAATTGTTCGGTCATGAAGCCGGGGCATTCACCGGCGCGGTGACCAGGCGCGTCGGCAAGTTCGAATATGCCAACGGCGGCACGTTGTTTCTGGATGAGGTCGGCGAGATGCCGATGCCCACGCAGGTGAAACTGCTGCGGGTCCTCGAAGATCGCAAGATCACGCGACTGGGCAGCAACGAGGAAATGGAGATCAACGTTCGCCTGGTCGCGGCGACGAATGCCGAACTGCAGGAGATGGTCAAAAAGGGAGCGTTCCGCAAGGATCTGTATTACCGCATTTCGGTGGTGTCGATCTTTCTGCCGCCGTTGACCGAACGCCGCGGTGATATTCCCCTGCTCATCGAACACTTCTTGAAGCAGGTCGCGGGATCGCGGAAGCGGCCATTACCGACGGTCACGAAGCCGGTGCAGCAGGCGCTGATGGCATATTCGTGGCCGGGGAACATTCGCGAGCTGCGAAACGTTGTCGAAAGCATGGTCGTGCAGGACACCGACGGACGACTGGAACTCGACGACCTCCCGCCGGACATCGCCCCGCTTGGCCAGCACGTGGACGGTGAGGACGGCATGGCCCACGGCGCGGACGGCCTCATCGGCCACCCCTTGACCGACGTCGAAAAATACTACATCCAGCGGGCCCTGGAACTCACCGCGGGAAAACGCGATGAAGCCGCGAAACTGCTCGGCATCGGCGAACGCACCCTGTATCGCAAGATCAAAGAATACGATTTGTGACCACGAACCAATTCACCGCCGAGGAAGTCGCTGCGTTTGAACGCGATGGGTATGTGATTGCCCGCGGGTTGACCGATCCCGAAACGCTCGCGCGGATGCGGGATGTGACGCTGGACGGCATCCAGCGGGACATCGCCCCGGTGGAATACGAAGCCGATCTGCAATATCCCGGTGCTCCGTCATCGAAAGAGGTCAGCGGCGGTCGCACGATCCGTCGGTTGAAGCAGGCGGCCACGCGCGGTCCGGTGTTCGTCGAATGGATGACACAGCCGAAGATTCTCAATCGGTTGCAGCAGTTGCTTGGGTCAAAGGTGACCTGTCCGCTCGCGCATCACAACTGCATCATGACCAAACAACCGGCGTTCAGCAGCGACACCGGCTGGCATCAGGACATCCGTTACTGGTCGTTCCAGCGGCCGGAATTGGTCAATGCGTGGATCGCACTCGGCGAAGAACGGCTCGAAAACGGCGGCCTGATGGTCATTCCCGGCTCACACCGTGTGAAGTATTCACCGGAGCAGTTCGACTCCGGCACGTTTTTCCGCGCCGATCTGCCGCAGAATCAATCGCTGATTGAGAAGCGTGTGATTGTGGAGCTGATGCCGGGCGACGTGTTGTTCTTTCATTGCCTGACACTGCACGCCGCGACACGCAATTACACGACAACGCCGAAATGGTCGGCGGTGTTCACGTTTCGCCCCGCGGACAACCTGCCGGTGAAGGGCTCACGCTCGGCGTCCTCACCGGAGTTATTGCTCACACCGGGGGAATGACATTTAGCCCCCGGTTGTCCGCAACCGGGGGCTTTTCGATGACGTCCCCCCGTTGCGGACAACGGGGGCTAGTAAGATCACGATGAATCACAACGACCTGCCCGCGCTGCTCGAACAATGGCGATCCGGCCAGTTGACGGTCGCCGATTTCGATGCGGCGATGCGCGAGCACTATGCGACGACTGCGGTGGTCGATGGAGCGCTCATCGATCTCGATCGCGTG
>DASRYX010000338.1:0-3287 GCA_035686985.1 Planctomycetaceae bacterium
CGGTTCAAAGTACACGCGGGTCGTACCGACGCGATATCGGCTGCTCTCCGCTGACTCTTCGAGGATGTGCACCCATTCGCCCGGAAAGACGTTTCCCAGCACGCCGGCGTAGTAATTGCGGCCGCCATGTTTGTCGCTGTAAACCGTGACCTGTCCGCCGTCGGTCTGCTGCCAGGCGCGACTCAAAACCTCGGCGTGAACATCGGAAGTGACCGTCGCCTTGTTTCCCGTCTTATCGAGGCGGCGATTGAATTCCCGCGGGGCAACGACGGTAGAAACCGCGGCATGAAACCGCCAACCGACGCGTTGCGATTCCGTCCGCCACTGCGTCGCGCGCGTAGTGATGTCGGCGTGATCGCCGTCGCAGGGCAGGTCGTGATGCTCCTGGGCAATCCACCGCTCGAGGCAATCGCTCACCGAGCCGGCTTTCAGGCAGTCGTGCAGTTCGGCCAGCCGCTGTGGCAATGGCCCGAGGTGGCCGAGCAGGGCGAGGACACTTCGCTCGAGGCCATTCAGTCCCTGGTGTGGTTGAAAGAGCGTTTTGGAATCGGCCACGGCGAGCCGCTGCAATGGGTCGCGGGGGTCTTCCGTCAGGTGATCCGGAAAGACACCCCACAAGTGCGCATCATCGCCCGCGTCGTCCGGAATCTCCCAGACCACCGCGGAGACCACGAAGGGCCCGAGATTGGGTCCCAGTCCGGCTTCATCAATACCGATCCGCCATGCCATGGCTGCTGCATCATCCTTGAGAACAGAATTCCTCGCCTGCGCTGCGGGCTGGTCAACGACTATCGCGTCATGAACTCGCTTGGCTTGCCGTTGGGGCTCACCGTCACAGTGTAGCTGCTGCCGTCTTTCGCGACGGACGCCTTGATGTAGTTTCCTTTGCAGGAGTTCGTGTCTTCCTGATTCGCAATGTTCTCCGCCGTGGCCTGCGCTTCCGGAGCTAGCTTGATGTTGCGATGGAGCTGATACATCGCCTGCAGCGACTTCACCTGCTTCAGCGTCGCGATCGTGTTCGCATGCGCCCCTTTGGTCGGACCATTGCACGACACGGCCACAACGGGATCGATTGCCAGCACGAGCACCGGGTTGTTGCTCACTTCCAGCCCGTGATGCGTCACCATGAACAAATCGACTTGTCCGAGCGGATTCTTGGGCGTCATCAGCTTCGCCTCCGTGTTCCATGTCAGATCACCGCAACAGAGAAAGCGGAATTTACCGAACGACATCAGCAGGCTGATGCTTTTTGCGTTGTCAGACGGATCATCTTTCTGCGGGACGTGCTTATCCGAATACGGATTCGCGGGCCCCTCATTGGGCAGCACTTCACCGCTCGCCGTCACCACCTTGACGGACAGCGGTGTCGCTGACGACTTGAGGGGCAGGGTGTCGCCGACTTTCACCGCCTTGGATTTGTTCTGCGACGCTGCGCGGTATTGCACGATGCGTTCACCGAACTTGTCGTCTTCCATCAGCGATTCCGGAATGCCGCGATCCCAGAACTGTCCAATCTTGATCTGGCTGGCGAGCGCCGCGTGATTGCCGTAGTGATCGAGATGCCAGTGCGAGACGACCGCGTGATCAATCTGCGACTTCCCAGCGGCGTCCTTCACGACTTTCAAAATGCGATCGCGATCCCGACCACCGTAATCGGGGTAGCCCGAATCGATCAGCATGGTCTCACCGGCGGGCGTGACGAACAGCGTGGCCGCACCGCCTTCCACATCAATGAAGTAGATATCGAGTCGGCCGTCGCGCTCATCAGCGCTTGCAGTGATCGCAGTTCCTACGAGAGCGAGCAGAGCGAATCCCATCGAGAACAGCGATCGCATGGTGAATGCCTCGGTGAAAAAAATGTGGTGATTCAGGAACGCTACCGCATGCCGCGCCAGAACTCAAATCTGTTTCCTTGAGAACGGGTAACCCGCGCCATCGATAAAATCCGTCCCGCAGCAGCCGGCGATGAGCTTATCCTGATTTCGCTGTGATCTGCTTGCGGGGCAACGACTTTGCTTCGATTCTCTCCGTTTGCGGCGTGGAAAAGTTTACCGGCTGCGCAAGGCATTCCGCGCGCTCGGTTGCGCTGCCGTTTGACCACCCCCGAAACGCACCCTATAGTCGATTGTGTCACCTGCACAAGCTTTGTTGCCTGACGGGAAATGGGCAGTGCAGGTGGGACTCACGACGGGTCCAGCAGCGGTTGCGTTCTGAGGGGGAACGCCGCCAGTCGGCTGTCTGGGTTACCCGTTGAGTTCCAGGGGGACGAGATGTCATTCTTTCTGCCCGGCCGGCGAGCGCTGGCCTGCTTAACCGTTCTGATCGTTACGTGGGGTCATGCCGGTCTGCCGACCGCAAGCGGTGCTCCGCAAGTCGCTTTCGAAGACGAACGCACGGCGATTCGCGCCGGCGTGGAAATCGAGCGCTCGCGCCGGTGGCTTGATGCCATCGAGCACTATGAGAAAGCGCTCAAGGAATATCCCGAGAACGAGTCGATCAAGTACGGACTGCGGCGCAGCAAGGTCCACTTCTCTGTGGATCGCCGTTACACCGACAAGTCGTTCGTCGACAATCTGCTGCTGCAGTCCAACTCGTCCGCGATGCAGTACATCGACGATGTGCTCAACAAGGTTCGCGACCACTACGTGGACCCGGTGAGCGCGACATCTTTTGTCGCCCACGGGACGGAAAGTCTCTATCACGCGCTCAATAATCCGCGGTTCATCGAGAAGAATCTTTCCGGTACGTCGACGGAGAACATCGCTCGCTTGCGACAGACGTTGAAGGACCGCTACTGGAACATGACCGTCGGCGGCGTCGATGGTGCCCGGCAGGTGATCAACGAAGTCGCGTCACTCGCGCATCGTGAAATCAATCTCGGTGCGACGCCGGTAGCTCTCGAATATCTCTTCGGCGGCTGCAACGCCCTGGATGATTACAGCACCTATCTCACGCCCTCCAAGCTCGAGGATCTTTATGGAAACATCGAAGGCGAGTTCGTCGGCATCGGCATCGAGATGAAAGCCGAAGCGGGCAAGGGGATGTTGCTCGTCAATGTACTTCCGGAAAGCCCGGCGGCAGAGGGCGGGGCACAGAACGGCGACTTCATCACCAAGATTGACGGCGTCGACTGCCGCAACATGACGACCGAACAGGCGGCCGGATTGCTGCAAGGCACACCGGACAGTCGTGTGCGGCTCGAACTCACCAATCCCGATACAGAAGAGACTCGCAAGGCGACGCTTTCGCGGCGGGCGGTGAAGGTGAAAAGCATCCCGGTCGCCCAG
>DASRYX010000339.1:0-15273 GCA_035686985.1 Planctomycetaceae bacterium
GTACATCGGATAGACCGCAATCGCTCCGGCCCGCAGGCCGTAAACATCTTTGAACGTCGGAATCGCGGGCAGCTTGTCGATGCCGCGCAGCGTGAGGAAATTCGCCGGAGCGTCGTTCTTCAGGATTTCGCGAGCCTGACGAAGGAACTCGTTCGCGATCTCCGCGGTCTTCTTCGAGCAATCGGTCCGTGCCACCGCCGACAGGGGGGCCACACCGGTGGCTTGCGGGTCGGTGTCCTCGACGTTGCCGCCGAGGCCTTCACCGCGGAAGACAATGACCAGCCGGTATTCTTTCACCGGTTTGACGAAGACTTCGACGCCGGGAATCTTGATCTTGTCGAGCTTCTCGCACAGCTTCGCGCCGATGTCGCTGCCGATGCGACCGGCTCGACGGTCGGTGATCAGCCCCGCAGCGTCGAGCGTGCAGAAATTCCCGCGAATGGCGACATCGTTCGGTCCGAGCGCGAAATCAATCCCGAGCGCTTCGAGCACACCGCGGCCGATTTTGAACTCCAGCGGATCGTATCCGAACAGGCCGAGGTGACCGGGACCGCTGCCCGGGGCAATTCCGGGCAGCACGGGAATGCTGAGGCCGAGCGTGCCGCGCTGGGCGAGGGCGTCGAGATTGGGGGTTTTCGCGGTTTCAAGCTCGGTCTTACCGCCGGGAGTCAGCGGCAGTCCGCCGAGGCCGTCGCCCACGAGGAGCACAATCTTGGAGCCATTGTCTTTGCGAAGGTCACGAATCAGCGCGTGCGTATCGGCCATGATCTCATTTTCAGTCGGGATAGGGACGGTAACAGTCGAGAAGGTATTGTCGGCATGAAACCAGACACCTGCAAGGGGTGAGCCTCTTCGCTCCGCGCTTTGCCGGATCACACGACCTGAATCTCTCACCGACTAGGTCAATTCTGGGATCCGGCTAAGCGTAAGCGGGGGAGCGACTTGCCCACCGCCCCTGTTTGCCCCTACGCTGTCACATCGTGAAGGATGCCGCCAGAGTTCGTTTACGCTAGGTTTGCCGTGTCGCGTTCGCCGCTGATGATCATTTTTCTGGTCGTATTCATCGACCTGCTCGGGTTCGGCATCGTGCTGCCGCTCCTGCCGCGGTATGCCCGCGATTTCGAGGCGTCGTGGTGGATGATCGCCGTCCTCATGTCATCGTTCTCGGCGATGCAGTTCCTCTTCGCGCCGCTGTGGGGACGGCTGTCGGACCGCATCGGTCGCCGGCCGGTGCTGCTGGTTGGTCTCGCCGGATCCGCAGTGTTCTATTTTCTGTTCGGGCGGATCACCCACATTGGCAACAGCGGCCCGATTTACGGTCTGAGTCCGCTGTTCTGGTTGTTGATGACGCGGATTGGAGCCGGGATTGCCGGAGCGACCATTTCGACGGCACAAGCCTACATCGCCGACTCCACCGAAAAGGCAGGTCGCGGCAAAGGCATGGCGATCATCGGTGCCGCCTTCGGCATTGGCTTCACGTTTGGTCCGCTCCTGGGAGCCGTCAGTCTGATCGGTCAGACGGAAGGGTCGGGACCGAGCGCGTGGCCGGGATATCTCGCCGGGGGATTGTCCGCCGTCGCGTTTGGACTCGCGCTGTTCGTGCTGCCGGAATCGTTGAAGGGCGGTGCCACACCCGAACGACGGGGGGCGCTGTTCGATTCCAACCTGTTCCGCAAAGCGCTCGCGCGGCCGCACATTGGCATCATTCTCGTCGCGATTTTTCTCACGACCTTCGCTTTCGCGCAGTTTGAAACGACGTTGTCGCTGCTGACGAAAAACCTGGGGCAATCGGACAGCGTCAACTTTCTGACGTTCGCGTACATCGGCTTCATCCTGACCGTCGCCCAGGGCGGTCTTGTGCGGCGGTTGATCCCCAAGTGGGGCGAATTCTGGATGGCGTTGACCGGCGTCGCGCTGATGTCCGTTGGATTGCTGCTGATCGGCTGGACCAGTTCTCAAAAGTCGATGCTGCTTGTCTATTGTGCGCTGCCGGTCGCGGTGATCGGGTTTTCGGCGACGACACCGTCGCTGCATTCGCTGCTGTCGTTGTGCGCCAGTGACGACGAGCAGGGGGGCATTCTCGGCGTCGGACAGAGCATGTCGGCACTCGCGCGAATTCTGGGACCGCTGCTGGCGATTCCGGTACAGGGAATTAATCTCGCGTTGCCGTACTGGATCGGTGCCGGGCTAATGGCGGTCTCGCTGGGACTGGTCATCACATTGCGTGATGCGAGCTATCTCGCGCGCCGTGAGGGCATCGCCGCGCCCGTGGGACATTGACCCTCGACGATCCGCGGACGATCCGTCACAATCTCCGCTTCATGCTTCGAGAATATCTCCCTTGAGGATTCGCCATGATTCGCTGCTTCACTGCTGCGTTGCTGTTGGGATGGGCGTCCGTTTCCGTCTTTGCGGCCGATCCCGCGCCGATCAAGGCGCTGCTCATCACCGGCGGGTGCTGCCACGACTATGGCAATCAGAAGAATCTGCTGAAGGCGGGCATCGAGGCTCGGGCGCATGTCGTCGTGGACCAGATTCACACCGACGACAAAAGCACCAAGGCCCGGTTCGATATCTACGAAAAGCCCGATTGGGCCGCGAACTATCAGGTCGTCATACATGACGAATGCTCAGCCGACGTGAAAGACATGCCCTATGTGCAGAACATTCTGAATGCCCACAAGAACGGTGTCGCCGCGGTGAATCTGCACTGCGCGATGCACTGCTACCGTGTCGGGACCGACGACTGGTTCCAGTTCGTGGGGATTCATTCGACCGGTCACGGCCCGCAGAAACCGATCGACATCACGTTCGTCGATCGCGATCATCCGGTGACGAAGTCACTGGAAAACTGGACCACGATCAACGAAGAGCTGTACAACAACGTCAAGCTGTTCGAAACGGCGAAGCCGCTCGCACGTGGTCGACAGGACACCGGCAAGAAGGTCGACGACTTCGTCGTGACGTGGACCAACCAGTACGGCAAAGCCCGCGTGTTCAGCACCACGCTCGGTCACAACAACGCGACCGTCGACGACCCGCGGTACCTCGACATGGTCACCCGTGGCCTGTTGTGGTCCGTCGACAAACTCAACGACGAATATCTCAAGAAGTAATCTTCACCGCTTGCGGTTTCGCGTCCTGCACAAACGATCGCAGTGTTCTCCTACTTGACCTCCGAAAGACAGCATGCAGTACGACGTCTATGGCGTGGGAAATGCCCTGGTTGATATCCAAGCCAAGATCGATGACCGGCACCTGAACGGTCTCGGTTTCACCAAGGGGATCATGACCCTGGTGGACGAATCAGTGCAGACACGGGTGCTGGGCTCGTTGAATGGGGCCGCCATCCACCGCTGTGCGGGCGGGTCCGCGGCGAACACGATGATCGGGATTGCCGATTTCGGCGGCAAAGCGGCGTACGCGGGGAAGGTCAGCCGCGATGATCTCGGCGAGTTCTTTCTCGACGACATGCGCAAGCTGGGCGTGAAGATTGAAGTTCCTTCCGGTGACGGACAGAGCGGCTCCTGCGTCGTGCTGATCACCGAAGATGCGCAGCGGACGATGCTCACGCACCTCGGCGTCTCCGCGACGCTGGGTCCCGACGACATCAGCGAAGCCGAAATCCAGCAGGCGAAGTATGTCTACATCGAGGGGTATCTGTTTGCCGGTGAGGGTCAGCGGCAGGCGGCGTTGAAAGCGATGGATCTCGCCAAGAAGAACGGTGCGAAGGTGGCCCTGACGATTTCCGATCCGTTTCTGGTCGGAATGTGCCGGGACCTCTTCTGGGAACTGCTTGCCGGTCCAGTGGATCTGCTGTTCTGCAATCTGGAAGAAGCCCGTGCGTTGACGGGGCTCGTTGATCCGGTCGACTGTGCCCAGAAGATTCATCACCACGCGGCCGATGTCGCGCTGACGTTGGGGGCGGAAGGTTCGCTGCTGCTGCACGGCGGGCAGGTGACGCCAATTGAAGGCGTGGCGGTGAAAGCAGTAGACACCACCGGTGCTGGTGATATGTACGCCGCGGGGATCCTTTACGGCATCACGAACGGCCTCAGTTGGAAGCAGGCGGGGCACTTGGCCTCGCACGCCGCCGCCCGGGTAGTAGCGCAGATGGGCGCGCGGTTGCAGCGCAAGTTCACGCCCGCGGAAATTGAAGCACTGCTGCGGTAAGCACGGAACTGCCTGATCTGTGTGCCACTGGCTTTGCCAGTGTCTTCTCTTGTAAAAGATGCACTGGCAAAGCCAGTGGCACACAGGATTACTCAGACTTTGCGGCCTTTGTCCGCAACAGTTCTTCATGCAGTCGCGCGACTTGCCACATGTAATGCGGGCCGTAACCCGCTGTCGGCGCCCATGTGTTGCGGACGGCTTTATCGAGGTGTTCCTGCGCCGTCTTCTCGCGGCCCTCAATGAACTCGTTCAGGCCGATGTAGAGCTGCGCGTAGAACAACCGCGGCTCGCGCTCTTTGTCGCTGATTTTTGCCTCGGCGATCCCTTTCAGAATCGCGTCCGGGGTGATGCGTCCGGCGAAAAGTTCATACACAGCAGGGAAGGGTTCGCGATCGTCCTTGGCGTATTTGAGTAATCCCGCGCGGGCCTTCTCCCGGCCGACGGCCTTCACCTGCGACAGATACCGCCAGATGCCATTTTCGCGGTCGACGTTGTCAAAAGAGTGATACCGCTCGAACTGGGCGGCGGCCTCGTCATACTTCCCGGCGTAGAAATAAGCGATGCCCCGCCGCCAGTGCGACCCGTCGACCTCGGGCGAGAGTCGCACCATCGTCGAGTAATCGTCCACGGCTTTATCGAACTGCCCTGCAAAGAAATACGCATCGCCACGGCGGGAGAAGAGGTTGATTTCCTCGGGTGATTTTTCGATTGCCGCGCTCGACTCGTCAATCGTCTTCTTCCACGCCGTCTGCATGGTGGTGAGCTTCTCCGCCGCAATCGGCGGGTCGGCGAACGCGATCCCCGCCAGAGCGACAATCGCCACGCAACAGGTCATCAGATCGCGTATTGACATCGTGGCGGCTTTCTCAGGTTCGGGATTGATGGGGCAGAGGGAACGAATGCGGTTGGATGGCTGCGGAGAATCTGTTAAGTTCCCGTCGCCGTGAACGGAAGTGACGCACGGCGACTTTGTGGAACTCAACCATGTTGCGGGACGGCTTTCTCGGAAATCATGCCTCGTTCATGCTCGACTTCGTCGTCGTGGCGCTGGTGCTGATCGTCCCCATCCTGTTGTACAGCCTTTATGCCGTCAAGGTGCGACGGCAGTACACGCTGCATCGCAACCTGCAACTGCTGCTCGGCGTAGTGCTGCTGGTTGCGGTCGCGCTGTTTGAAGTCGATCTGCACTTCGTGCAGGGCGGCTGGGAACAGGTGGTGGCGAAGCGCCCGGTAAAGTTGACCACGGAACAGCTCGCCCAGGTGCGGACCGTGTTGCGGATCCACTTGATCTTCGCGATCTCCACGCCGTTTCTGTGGGTTATCACCACGGTCGCCGCGCTGCGACGGTTCCCGAATCCCCCCACACCGGGTCCCCACAGCGGCTGGCACAAATTCCTCGGCTGGGCCTCCGCGATTGATATCACGCTGACGTCGGTCACCGGGCTGATCTTCTACTACGTCGCCTTCATGACGAAGTTCTGATCCGCCGTTTAGCCGCGACCCGCAGGGGAGCGCGATATCCTGATGCACGCGAACGCTCCGCTCCGCGTCGCGGCTAAACACGTTCCGTAGCCCATGCGAGCTTTGGCCGCACGACGCCGGGCCATTGTCCGAAATACAGCCCGCGCATTTCGCCAGTGTCGTGAACGTCGAACGCGACCGCTTCTTCCGCCTGGGCCTGGACTTCACCGATGCCACGGCCGACGATCGCCGTCACGGTGTAGCGGCCTTCATTGAGAAAACTGGCGGGAATTTCGCAGCGCGACCGATACACACCGCCGGGATGAGCTCGGCCAGACCACGCATCCGGCGTCGATGAGACGGCCCTTGCCGACGAGGTCATCAGCACCGCGGTTCCCATCTGATCTTTCAGAACGATCGCACAGTACAGTTCTTCGTTCGGCACGAGAACTTGGTACTGAACGTCGATAGCGACCGGTGCCGCGATGTCGACTTCGCCGACGACATGCAGCGGTTCACCCTGCAGGATCTGCACCGATTGCAACCGCACCACTTCATTGCCCGGCGCGGTTGAGAGATCGTCCCACGTCACGCTGCCGCCGTTGCCACGCACGGTCTTGAGATACTCCTGCGCGACATCCTGCGGGACACCATCCGCGATGATCTTTCCGGACTGAAGCAGAATCGCCCGTTGGCACAAGTTGATGATCGACGGGAGATTATGCGACACCATCAGGCAGGTGCACCCGCGCCGCACGGCATCCTGCATCACGCCGTGGCATTTCTTCTGAAACGCGGCATCACCGACGGACAGGACTTCATCGACGATGAGAATTTCCGGGTCGAGCAGGGCGGCGACTGAGAACGCGAGCCGAACGAACATTCCGCTGGAATAATGTTTCACCGGGGTATCGAGAAACGCTTCAACCTCGGCGAACTCGACGATCTGATCGAACTTCCGGCGGATCTCGGCGCGGCTCATCCCGAGAATCGCACCGTTCAGGAAGATGTTCTCGCGGCCGGTCAACTCGTGATGGAAACCGGTGCCGACTTCGAGCAGGCAGCCGATGCGCCCGCGGACACCGACCCGGCCGGTGGTCGGCGCCATGATCCACGAGATGAGTTTCAGCAGCGTACTCTTCCCGGCTCCGTTGCGGCCGAGAATGCCGACGACTTCACCCCCTTTGATCTGCAGCGAGATGTCCCGCAGCGCCCAGAATTCTTCGCGTGTGACCGTCGGTTGCGGGCGGGGTTTGCCCAGCAACCGGCGCACGCCGTCATTCAACAGTTCCGCGAGCTGGCGGTCCGGACCGCGATGCCGCAGCCAGTACCGCTTGCCGACGTTTTCCAGTTGAATGACGTTCGTACTCATAAGATTCGGCGATCAAACGCTGTCGGCGACCAAGTCTTCATTGCGACGGAAAAACCACAGTCCGGACGCGAACACGACGGTCAGCGACACGGCGCTGATGGCGATCATTGCGGGGGTCGGCGCCGGTTGTCCGAACCACGCCGTCCTAAACAGGCCGATGATCGTGACCATCGGGTTAATCGCCGCGACGTTCCACCAGCGCTCGGGGATGAGCACCTGCGTGTCCCACACCACCGGGGAAACCAGGAGACCGAACTGCAGCGCAAACGGGACCAGACTCATCAAGTCGCGATACTGGGCGTTGAGCATGCTGGTCCACATGCCGACGGCGAAGGACAACAGCGTCACCGGTACCGCGAGCAGCGGCGCAAGCCACCACGCCAGATGCATCGGCATCCCGAAAATCAACGACGAGACAAGCAGGAAGACCCAGCCGATTGCAAAGTCGATCAACGGTGTCGCCACGGCGGAAATCGGCAGCAACAGCCGCGGGAAATAGGTTTTCGTGATCAGCGTGCGGTTGTTGGCGAGACTCATGGTGGTCTGCTGCACGCCTTGGGCAAACGGCTGCCAGACAATCGCCCCGGAGAGAATCAGCAGAAAGTTCGAGACGTCCGCCGTCGCCGTGCGCGTTTTCAGGAGGTTGATCAGCCCGGAATAGAGCAGGGTGTTTCCCAGCGGTTGCAGGATTACCCACGCCACGCCGACGACCGTCTGGCGGTAACGGACCTGCAGATCCCGGACGGCGAAGGCGAAGACGAGCTCGCGGTACGCCCATAATTCGCGCAGCAGGGAATGCCCGGTCCCGGCGTTCGCCCCGGACCAGCGCATCTCGCCAAAAAATCGTTCGGTTGCCAAACTGAGAGCCTGCAAAACACGGAGAGAACCGGCGAGGCGAAGCCTATCCCATCATGACAACGGCCGCAAGACGCTTGCGGCGGGATCAAGATTCTGTAGAATACGGCCGATGATTCTATAGAATTATTCCCGCCGCGGATGATTGCCATGACTGCTGCTACGCCGCTCAAGACCGAATTCAAAGCCGTGCTCGATCAATCCGATCTGGCAGCACTGCCGCGCGATCTGCAGTTTCATCCGACCGTCAATACGCAGCCCAAGGTTCTCACGCCGGCGCAAATCGAGCAATTCAACCGCGACGGGTTCGTGAAGGGGCTGCGCGTTTTCTCCACGGAAGAGATCGCGGAGATCCGAAAATATTTCGACAAACTCCTGGCGAAAGTCGTCGCCGCGGGCGGAGACAGTTACTCGATCAGCTCCGCGCATCTCAAGTACGGTCCCGTGTGGGACATCCTCACCAACCCGCGGATCGTGGCGTATGTCCGTGATCTGATCGGCGACAATGTCGTCGGCTGGGGCGCGCACTTCTTCTGCAAGATGCCCAAAGACGGCAAGCAAGTGGCGTGGCATCAAGATGCGAGCTACTGGCCGCTCACGCCGTCCAAAGCCGTCACCGTGTGGCTGGCGATCGATGATGCTGATGTCGAAAACGCGTGCATGCGGTTTGTTGCGGGCTCACATCATCACGGGAAGATGACGTTTCGCCCGAGTGATTCCCGTGAGCATAACGTCCTGAATCAGACGATCGACAACGTCGAACAGTACGGCACGTTTGTGGATGACTGCCTGAAAGCCGGCGAGATGTCGATGCACTCGGATCTCTTGCTGCACGGCTCCGAAGCGAACGAATCGGACCGCCGGCGATGTGCGCTGACGCTGCGCTACGCCGCCGCGGACGTGCACGCCTATCTCGACTGGAACCAGAAAGGCGTGTGGGTCAGCGGTGCCGACGCGAACGGCCACTGGTCAAACCGCACGCGCCCGACGGAAGAGTGAAGCGATTTGAAGTCCGGCATTTTCGTGAATGCCGGACTTCTGCTTTTGATTCGTGCTGGTTCTCCGTCGAACATGCAGAAGCCCGGCATCCAAAGCAGATGCCGGGCTTCATGCATTCTTACGGCTTCTTGCCCTGCGTGACGAACTCCTCGCGGCTGAGTGCGCCGTCGTTGTTGACGTCGAATCGCACGAAGCGTTTCGGAGCTTCATCCGGATCGGGTTGCCTGGCGAGAAATTCTTCGCGCGTCAGCTTGCCGTCTTTGTTGGTGTCCTTGTTGTCGAAGAGGGCTTGGCGATCATTTTTCGGCTTGGCGGCTGGTTTATCCGATGCCGCGAGCTGCGGCTTCGCTTCCGGATGTTTCGCCAGCAACGCTCGCAGTTCCTTCACGACGTCCGGCTGTTGTTCGGCGAGGTTTGCGGTTTCGAGCGGATCCGCTTCATAGTCGTAGAGTTCGATCTCCGCAGAGTCGGCCGGTTCGCCGATCTTCTTCCACTCGACCATTCGATAACGCGGTGTTCGAATCGCACGGCCAATGACGGGCCCCGTTCCCGGCTTGTTCCGCGGATAAACGTGGATCACGTGATTTTTAGTTGGCTGTGCTGGTTCACGCAGTGTTGAGGCAAAGCTGCGACCGTCGAGTCCGGCGGGCGCGGCGATCCCCGCCAGTTCGCAGAGCGTCGGGTAGATGTCCACACTTTCCACCAGTGATGGTGATTTCGCACTCTTAAATCCCGGCACCGAAACGAAGAGCGGAATCCGCGCGGCTTGTTCGTAGTTTGTGTGTTTGCACCACATGCCATGATCCCCGAGATGCCAGCCGTGATCGCCCCAGAGCACGACGATCGTGTTCTTTCGCAGGTCGAGAGCATCAAGCTGATCAAGCACGCGGCCGACCTGCGCATCCATGTAACTCATCGCGGCGTAGTAACCGTGAATCAAGGTCCGCTGGAGTTCATCCGGCACCGCCCCCTGGTCGGGGATACCCTTATATTGCCGCAGTTCCCCGCCGAATTGCGGAGCGTAAGCCGGGGCACCCTGGGGCGGCGTGCGGATCGCCGCCAGTTCGAATTGCTCAGGCTTGTAGAGATCCCAGTACTTCTTCGGCGCGACAAATGGCAGGTGCGGTTTCACGAAGCCGACAGCGATAAAAAACGGCGACGGGCGTTCCTTTGCTGCTGCTAACCGCTTAACGGCTTCATCGGCGAGAGCACCGTCGGGATAAGTGTTATCCGGGACATCCGCGTTTTCATAAGCGGCCCCTTTCGGCAGATCTTTTGCCGGCTGATTAGCGAAGAGCGCTTCCTCGCGCGTCAGGCCGGATTTCGCTTTGCTCTCGGGAAGGGCGTAGGCGATGACATTGGCCCGCCAGTGAGGCACGCTCCATGAAGCCGCGTCTTCCTGATTGCCGTGGCCGACATGGAAGATTTTTCCGAGGGCTTCCGTGCGGTAGCCGTTGGCCAAAAACTGTTGCGGCAGCGTGACGTGATCCGGCCGCGACTTGCGGAAGTTGGTGCCGAGATCGTAGATGCCGAGCGTCTGCGGCCGCAGACCCGTCAAGAGGGCGTTTCGTGACGGCGAGCAGACGGCCTGATTGCAATACGCCCGTTCAAACTGCATGGATTGCGACGCCAGCCGATCGATATTCGGTGATTGCGCGTGCTTGTCGCCATAACACCCGAGCAACGGCTTCAGATCATCGACACAGATCAGCAGAACGTTCGGCTTGTCGGCGGCCAAACCGCAGGCCTGCGTCAAACCGAAGATCATGATGACGAGCAGCGGTCGTTTCATCGGCTAGTCTCGGGTGAAGTCGATCAGAGAGGTGTTTGGCGACTACTTCGCGGCGGTGGTTTCCCGCTTCGTGGTCTCGGCGGCGTCGAGGAAGACGTCGATCTGCTGCCCAACGTACAAAGTCGATGGCGGGGATACCAGTTCGTAGATGACCTGCAACACGCGCGTGTCAACCCGTTCGCTTCCCGCGTTCGTCAGCGATTTTTTCGGTTCCGCAAACGGATCCACGCGGACGAATCGCAAGTCGATCGGCGTGCTAGCATCACCGCGGACATACCCTGTGCCGCTCAGTCCCGGACGGAAGCGCGGCAGATCCTGTTCATCGATATCAACTCGCACATGCATCGTCTCGACATCGCCGAGCATCATCAGAACCTGGCCGGGTGGTGTGCCGACGTACTCGCCCGGTCGAACATCCACCTTCAGCACCGTGCAGCGGATCGGCGCGCGGACCTGCAGCCGGTCGAGCTCGGTTTCCACCTGCTGCAGCAGCGCTCGGGCCCGCGCGAGCTGCGCTTCCGCTACGATGATATCTTCCTTCCAGGAGCCGGCTTTCAGTCGGGCATCTTCCGCCTCGGCTTGAACTAGCGCCGCCTGAGCGGCAAGGAACGCCTGCTGAATCTGGACCCAATCTTCGTCGGTTTTGATCTTGCGCGTAACCAGACTTTCCGTGCGGTCCATCTGATCCTGCACCGACTTCAGCTCGGCTTTGGCCTTGGCGACGCGGGCTTCGCTGGGCGGAATGTCCTCGGCTCGCGGAGCACTTTTCACCCGGTGTAACGCCGTTTCAGATTCCTTGACGGAAGCACTCTGCACCGCCCATTCTGCCCGGCGCTGGCGATCATCGAGTTGAAACAGAATGTCTCCCTTTTCCACCACCTGGCCGACGCGGACATGCACTGCGGTGACCACGCCGGGGACAATCGCCGCAACGCGAATGTTTTCCGACCGCGGCTCGACCAGCCCGGCTCCGGCGATGGTCTCCGTGTAGGGATTGCGGCTCGGTTCGATCGGTGGCTGCAGGTCGGGGATCGGCTGATGTGACTTGGCCAGGTGCCACGTCATGAAGGTGAACGCGACGACGGCCACCGCCGGAAGAATCAGATTGCGGTTCATGCCGGCACCTGCTCGGAGTAATGCGCGATCTGCCCCGGATCATTTGTGGCACTGACCACTCGGCCGTCTGCCATTTCGATGATCCGGTCGCCATAACGGAACACGCGCTGGTCGTGCGTCACCACGATCACGGCCCGCCCGGGTTGCACGGCGACCTTGCGGATCAGCTCCATCACGGTCTGTCCGGACTTGGCATCGAGCGCCGCGGTCGGTTCATCGCAGACGAGCAAGCGCGGCTGATGGACCAGCGCCCGGGCAATCGCCACGCGCTGCTGCTGTCCGCCGGACAGTTGCGACGGCAACTGGTCGGCTCGGGATTCCATATCGACCGATGCCAGCACTCCCCGGGCGATCTTCAACGCCTCAGGACGGCTCATGCCTTGAATCAGCAACGGAACCGCGACGTTTTCCGTCGCTGTGAGCGCAGGCAACAGATTGTACTGCTGAAAGACGAAGCCGACCGACTTCGCGCGAAAGCGCACCAGTTCCCGCCCGCTGAGTTTCGACTGCGGCGTTCCGAACAGATCAATCTCGCCTTCGGTCGGATTGAGCAACCCCGCAATGATCGAAATCAGCGTCGTCTTGCCGCAGCCGCTGGGACCGATCAGCAGCGTCAGGTCGCTGGCATAAATGTCGACATCGATGCCATGCAGCGCGCGAACCTTCGTGTCACCGTCGCCGAAGTCTTTGACGACGTTCCTGCAGGCAATGGCGATGTCTTTGCTCGTGGTCATTAGTCCGTTGTCAGTTGCCGAGGACGATGAACGCGTCATGATCTTCTATCTTTCCACTGCCCGCTGCCTTCATCCCCGAAACACCACGGCGGGCTCGAGCGTCAGCACTTTGCGCAAGCTCAGAAAACTCGCCAGCACGATGATGATCGCCACGGCGCAGAGCGCGCCCACGGCGACCTCCCACGGCATGTAGAATCCGGCGAGGGCTGTGACATTCCGCGTGGACTCGAAGAACAGGGCGGCCATGCCGATGCCGAGTCCGTAACCGATGATGCCAACGATCGACGCCTGCAGCAGCACCATGCCGGTGATCTTCAGATCGCTCACGCCCATGGCTTTGAGTGCTCCGAACTGCTTCAGGTTTTCCAGCGTGAAGAGGTAGAACGTCTGTCCGGCGATCGCGGTGCCGACGATGAATCCCAGGGCGATGGTGATTCCAAAGTTGACCGGGATGCCGGTGTTCCGCATGTAATAGCCGATCACAAAGCGGATGAATTGCGGCCGGGTTTGAGCCATCAGCCCGGTCTTTTCGTGGATCTTGTGAGCAAGTTGTTCGTCGGTCCAGCCGGTTTGATGTTGGGCGAGGACGAACGACATCACCTTGCGCTCCCCGGCCACAAACCGCACCGCCTGCGAGTACCGCGTGTAGACAACCGGAAACGTCTGGAACGGCGCCGTCGCTTCGCAGATGCCGACCAGCACGGCCCGACGGTCGTTCATCTCCAGCGTACGGCCGAGACGGATCGGTTCTTTCCCCCAGAGATATTCATAGCCCGCCTTGTCGACGATGATCGCGTCCGGGCGTCGCAGATTGGCGAGTGATCCTTCAACCATCCGGGCGGGGGCGCCGACAAGTGTCTGGTCATCCAGCCCCAGCAGCACGACCTGACGGAACTTGCCAGTTTCGATTTTCGCGCGGGCGAGGCTTTTAAAGTAACGCACGGCCCAGGCCACGCCCTCAACGCCGCGGACTCGGTTCAGGTCGCTGTCGGTGAGGGGCTTGATTTCATCCGCGTTCTGCTGATCAGGATCCATTACCCAGACCGAAGCATCACGGACATCGATCACCGCATGCGCTGTGCGCCGCATGAGACTGACGAAGATCGACGTCTGCTGGGAAATCAGCAGCACGCCGAACGCGACGCCGAACACCGTGCCAAAGTATTTGGCGCGGTCTCCCGTCAGCATCTTCCACGCGATCCAGTTCATGACGGACTCCCGGTCGCAATGACGGATGGTCCGGCGCCAATCGCGGCGAGCGTGAACCGCGCGACATGATCCGCCAATTGATCGAGCGGAATCGGTTCGATGCCGACGTGGCCGATCAACAGACGGATAATGGGCTGATGCACATAGTAGAACAGAATCTGGCCGACGATGCTGAATCCGATCATCCAGCGCTGCTGTTCGGTGAGCTGTTCCGGCAGCAGGTCGAGCAGAATGCTGCGCAGTTTGTCGGCCATCGGTCGGATGTAATCTTCCACGACCGTAGCACACGCTTCCGTCGGCCGGGCGAGTTCCCGCAGCATGATTTCCAGATGCCAGCGCGGGCGATCACCGGCGAGCATCCGGGCGAACATTGTTTCGATGAACGCTCGCAGTCGCTCGACCGCTGGCATCTCCGCGGGCCAGTCCGGGAAGGGGATGTCTTCCTGCCGGCAGCACTGGGCGTGTCGCACGGCGGCGACATACAGTTGCCGCTTCTCGCCGAAGTGGTAATTCACCGCCGCCAAGTTGGCGTCAGCCCGCTGGCAGATGTCGCGAATGCTGGCCGCTTCATAGCCTTTGTCGGCGAAGATCTCGCCGGCGGCGTTAATCAGGCGTTGCTTGGTGTCGTCCATGATACAGGCTTTCGGACTATTTCAAACGTTTGTATGAATCAATCGTACGTTTGATTTTGATAAAATGCAATTATCGGCTCGGGAATGGGAGTTTTAATCTGCAAATCCTTTCGCAGAAACAGTTAATCGCACGGCGACGCTGTCAGGTCCTGAACGGCGGTGGCAATGTCGCCCGCCCGCATCAGGGTTTCCCCGACAAGAATCGCGCCAACCCGGTGCGTTTTCAGACGCTCCACATCGGCCCGCGTTTTGATGCCGCTCTCGCTCACAAGCAAGGCTTGCGGCGGCACGCGGTCCGCCAGCTTGATCGTCTGGTCGAGATCCACCACGAACGATCGGAGGTCCCGGTTGTTGATTCCCACCAGTGGCGGATCGAGCTTCAGCACGCGGTCCAGGTTTTCCGGATCGTAGATCTCAATCAGGCACTCCATGCCCAGTTCCGAAGCATAGAAGTACAAGTCCCGCAGCGTGCAGTCATCCAGACATTCGGCGATGAGCAGGATGCAATCCGCTCCGGCCGCTCGCGCTTCGAGCACCTGGTAACGATCGATAAAGAAATCTTTTCGCAGCAATGGGACGCGCGCGGTTTGACGGATCGCTCGCAGATTGTCGAGATGTCCCTGGAAAAAGTGCTCGTCGGTGAGGACGCTCAGGCAGTTCGCCCCGGCATTCTGATATTGCTCCGCGATCGCGACCGGATCGAAGTCACTCTTGATCACGCCCGCCGATGGCGATGCCTTTTTTACTTCCGCGATCAATCCCATCCACGGCGCGGCACGCAGTGCGGCCACGAAGTCCCGCACGGGCGGTGCCTGCGTCACCAGTTCGGTCAGCGCCGCCACCGGTGTTCGCGCGCGGGCCTGCTCCACCTCGCCACGCTTGTGAGCAATGATCCGTTCCAGCACATTCCCAGGAGTCAACGCCGCCATT
>DASRYX010000340.1:0-17849 GCA_035686985.1 Planctomycetaceae bacterium
TCCTCGTGGCGTGGCGCTGAATATGTCGGGCCAGGCGACGGCAGCGATGGGCATCGCCACGGGTGATGTGACCGGCGACGGCATCCCGGACCTCTTCGTCACGAACTACAAGGGGGAAGCAAATTGCCTGTACATCCAGACGGAAGACGGCCTGTTCACAGATGCCATTTCCGGAACCGGGTTATTGCAGCCGACGCTGGAGTACATCAAGTGGGGCACCCAGTTTCTGGATGCCGACAACGACGGCGATCTCGATCTGATCATCGCGAACGGTCACGTGGGTGATTTCCATCTGCCGAACATTGAATGCTACATGCCCACACAGCTCCTGCAGAACCGCGGTGGCGGAACGTTCGTCGAAGAGCGCGCGGTCGCCGTCGGAGAATATTTTGAGCGGAAGCTGTTGGGCCGCAGCGTAGCCCTCGTGGATTGGAACCGCGATGGCCGCATGGATGTGGTGGCCTCGTCGATTGCCGCACCGGCGGCGGTCTTGACCAACATCTCACCCGCAGCAGGATCGTATTTGACCTTGCGGCTGCATGCGGTGAAATCCGCGCGTGATGCCTTTGGCGCCCAGGTCATTGTGACCACCGATGTCGGTGCGTTTCATCAGCAGTTAATCGCCGGCGGCGGCTATCAGGCCTCGAACGAACGTGCGCTGCACTTTGGACTCGGCCAAGCCGCCCGCATTGAACACGTTGACGTCGAATGGCCGTCCGGCGAGCGGGATTCGTACAAGGCCCCTGAGATCAACAGCGCGACCAACCTGATCGAAGGACGGTCGACATCGCCTACCGGCAACTGATCACCGAGCCACGGCGCTCATCACCGAGGCCGTCTCCGGCAGCGATGTTCCGCTCTGAACGGAATTGAAGTCGCCCCGCAGCACTTTGAGGGCGAATCGTTCTTCCTCGATTTCCCGCTGCGTGCGGACTCCGAGCCGGCGGAAGACCGGCAGCGGTGGACACCATCCTTGCAACGCATGCTGCAGCAGGAAGCCCCCCACGACGGCGGGGAGCACAAACCACCGGCGGTCGGCGACGAGGCCGAGCGCCACGCTGGCGACGCAGACGGTCGCCGCGTTGGCTTCCAGCGTGCGTTCGATGTCCCATTCTTCGTCCAGTTCCTGCAGCCGCCGCGTAATTTCATTCGGGGAAGCGTGGCGGTACTGCGTGACACGAAGCCGCATCGCCTCGTGAATGTCGCGGTTCACCTGTTCGTCGGTATTCAGCGGAACCCGGGCACTGGTGGTGGGAAGCATGCTGGTCTCCAATGGAATGCAAGCGTTTCGCTTCAACACATTTTCTGCAAATGGAATGCCATCCATCGGTTGGGCGTAGCTTTAGGCGCATCGCGGTTTGGCTAGTGCCTCGAAAAACCCAATATCCTGTCTTAACCCACGTCAAAAGAATGCCGTAAGCGCGTTCTTTTATTGGAGATACAGACGTCAATCACGATTGCCATCGAAATTCTGCGGAATCGGCAAATCGGGATCGATTGACATCCTTTCGGCTAACATTTAAAACACTATCTAGTCGATGATAATTATCACGTGGTCTTTGAGTTCTCTCAGTTCCGTCGCTGTGAGCTCAAACCGATCGGTCCGTTGTTGTAAGGAGTCCCGCCCGTGACCCGTCTCTTCAAGCGACCCGTTGTTAGACCGCTGCGTTCCGGATTTACTCTGATTGAGCTGCTCGTCGTGATCGCGATCATCGCGATCCTGATCGCCCTGCTGTTGCCAGCCGTGCAGCAGGCCCGTGAAGCCGCCCGACGAACGCAGTGCAAGAATAACCTGAAGAACCTGGGACTGGCGTTCCACAACTTTGAAAGCACGTATACCTACCTGCCCACCAGCCTGCGTCCGCCGACCGCGAACACCGTCCGCATCGCCGTGCTGACCGAGTTGCTGCCGTATGTTGAGCAGGCACCGCTGTTCGCCAAGTACGATCAATCGATCAACTGGAGCGTTGGGGCCAACATCCCGATTTCGCAGAGCCGGATTCCGGTCTTCCAGTGCCCGTCCGATGTCGACGCCGGCGTGCTCGACACAGCTCCCCCGGGAAGCGGTTACACTCCGAGCATCGCCTCGACCACCAGCTACAGCCCGGTCTTCGGGATCGCGCCCGGCGTGTTTACCACGACGCTGGGAATTGCCGCGCCGGGATCCTTCGTTGACCCGGCGGAACAGTTTCAGGGACTGCCCAACCCGTACACCTATGTCCCGGGATTCTTCCCCAAGAATGCCACGATTGATCCGACCACGGGGACCAAATCGCGTCACGGGAAAAAGTTCCGCGACGTCACGGACGGCTTGAGCAACACCATCGCCATCGCGGAATCGGCCGGCCGCCCGTTCGTTTACATCAAGGGTGGCAAGAAGCTCACCGGGGGCAATGCCCTGACCGACACCGACGCCGCTTCGGCCAGCACCGACCGGTTGAACTCCGGTGGATGGTCACGCCCGGCGAGCGACATCATCATCTTCGGTGAAACCCCGTCGGTGACCGGCGTGCTCGGCGGATCGATCGGGATCAACGCCACCAACGGTCATAACATTCGCGGCATGAGCTACGGCAGCGCCGGAATCAGCTCCACCATCCTTGGATTGCCGATCGCCACTCACGGCACCGGGGCTCCCTATTCGTTCCACACCGGCGGGGCGCATTTCACGATGGGGGACGGAGCCGTCCGCTTCATCAGCGAGAACCTCGACTTCCGGACGTTCATCGGCCTGTGCACGCCGTCGGGCGGCGAAATCGTCGGCGAATTCTAACTGAGTTGCAGGAATTGCGTCCTGCATCACCGAGGCCTGAAGGGGAGACGCGCATGTCGCGTCTCCCGTCCGGATTGTCTCTCACGGTTGCATCAGGCACCACCCCACGAACGAAACGAATTCAAGGAATACGGGAATCATGTTTGGACAATTTCGCCCGGCCTGGCGAACCCTCGTCGTCGGTGGACTGTTTTCGGCAACGGTCTGCGGCTGCGGCGGCAAGCCGTGGGAATCGGTCAACGTGGCCAAGGGGGTCATCACCCACAAAGGGAAGCCCGTTAAAGACGCGGAGATCAAGCTCTTCCCCGTCGACAGCGAATTCCCCGAGTCGGTCCGTCCGTGGGCCAAGTCCAACGAGAACGGCGAGTTCGCACTCTCGACCTACGACCGCGACGATGGAGCCCCCACGGGAGCCTACAAAGTCACCGTGGTGCATCACGAGATCGTGGTGAAGGGAGAATCGATGATGGCCAAACCGAACGATCTTCCGAAGAAGTACGCGACCAAGGACACGACGGATCTCACCATCGAGATCGGCCCCGGCAACACCACGATCCCGCCGCTGGATCTGAAATAGATCCTGGCGACTCTTAGCGATCGCTCAGATAGAAGCCGCCGCGTCCCACACGCGGCGGCTTTTTCGTCTGCCAATAAAAAAGCCCGGCCTCCAGAGTGGAGGCCGGGCTTGCGGAGCTGCTGATCAGTTCGCCGCGTTGGTCATTACCTTGGCGTCGAGCGCCTGGGTGATGCGGGCCTGCAGGTCTTCGAGGTGGGCTCGGCTGTACTCGTCGAGCTTCAGGTCGCCCTTGGTCAGCGTCGCGTTGATCGAATCCTTCAACTTCACCAGATGCGACCGGGCCAGGACGCGGGCATCTTCCGGAACGTCGCCACCGAGCACGAAGCCGGAGGTCGACGGCACCGCCATCGAGATCAATCGCTTCGCCGCGTTCCGCTGCAGATTACGACGGAAGCTGTTGATGAACGCGTTGCGGTTGTTGAACTCACCCGCGGGCGGGGCTTTCACTTCGCTGAACACACCATCGACGAGCAGCTGCAGGTGTTCCGCGAGCGTGTACGCATCTTCGTTCGCCGGAACCCGCAGTTCGCCATCCTGGATGCGGGCCAGCGTCGATTCACGCGTCAGCTGGCTTAACAGCGTGTTCTGGAACTGGTTGATCGTGTCGTTGATCGCATAATCAATCCGCGACGTTTCCTTCTGACCCCAGTGCAGCCACCGGGTGGACGCCAGCGAGTTCAGCAGCGTCGGATCGAACTTTGGCGCGACGAACGCCTGCCGCAGCTTTTGATAGCCGTCGCCATTGTCGACCGTGCGGTCCATCAGCTTGGGCAGCATTTCCTGTGTCGTCTTGATCTGTCGGGCGGCATACGCGACCGGGTCTTTGCCGAGATCGAAGCGGTTGGACAGCGGGTCCGGATCGCTGCGGCGAGTGTCTTCGTCCGTCGCATAGTCCAGCCCGGGTTCACCACTGCGGCTGGCGATCTTGGCGAGTTCCGCGTTCTCGTCACCCGTGATGACCTTGTAACCATACTCGATCGCCCAGTGATCGTACGGTCCGATCGTCGTGGTGTAATACGCCGCCTGCTTGGCACCAACCGCCGCAATGTTCGACGGCGAATAATCCATCACGCTGGCGACCGTGGCTTCGGTCAGCGGGCGCGACGGGTCATCGATTTCCTGCAGCGTCTTCCAAGCGCTGGCTTTGAAGTTGTGTCGCAAGCCGAGCGTGTGACCGACTTCATGCATCACGACTTCCTTGAGCGCCTGCTGCACAAATTCCTCGGGCAATTCACCCTTTTTGTCGATCACGCCGTTGGCCATGAGCGCCGCGGCGGCGAAACCGAACTGATGCGCCATGCCATTCGACAGCCGGCATTCGCTGCGTGTCGTACGATTGAGGAACGGCAAGGTCTCTGAGGGAGTCGCCACGTCATCACCCAGCCACGACGCGACCGTCTGAGCCGAGAAGTTCTCGTATTCTACCCGCCACGACCGCAGGAAGCCTGCGTCGAAGATGATGTCGGCGTCGAGAATCTGGCCAGTCATCGGATTCACGCGGGACGGTCCCATCGCAAAGCCGGCGTCCGCGGTGATCCAGCGGAACGTGTTGTAGTTCACGTCTTCCGGATCCCATTCGTCTTCATCCCGTTGCTGACGGACTTCGATGGCGTTCGCGAAACCAATCTTCTCGTAAGCGCGGTTCCACTCCTCAATCCCGGACCGCACGATCGGTCGCAGATGAATCGGGATCGTCTTTTCCATGTAGAAGATGATCGGAGTCTTCGGCGGCGACATCTTCGCGTTCGGATCGGCCTTCTGCAGATCCCACCGCGTGATGTACCGGACGAAATGTTGCGGGTCGCTGTTGTCGGTGAAATCCTTGGTCGCCGTCAGGAAGTACCCGATGCGGTCATCGGCCTTGCGCGGCCGGTAACCGGTGTTCGGCACTTTGCTGATGCTGTAGTGGACGATGACCTGCATCCCGCGGGAATCGACGACGGTGTCCGGGCCGCTGCTGGGACTTGAGTACACCGCTGCGATCTGCAGCTCGACGTTGTCCTTGAACGATTTCACGCCGGCGACGGTGGACCGGTCCATGACGAACCCGGCATTGAGCGCCTTGCCGATCTGCTCGTCATCGCTGAGAAACACCCGCGTCATATCCACAAGGTGACCGCCGGGCGAATCCGCGACGATCGGCAGCGCATAGAGCACACTGTCGGTGTAGGCGAACTTGACCGCGGTCGCCTCCGGGCTGCCGGGTTTGGCTTTGAAGCGCACGTTCTTGCGGATGACGTGCATCTTGTCGCCGACCTTGCGGAAGTTCCAGACGACATCGTCGCCCCAGGTCATGCCGCCGATCACCATGCCGCTGCTGATCCCGCGGGCGATCGAGGTCAGCATCATGAAGTCCTGCCCCAGCATCGGGGCTTTGAGGTCCACGAGGACCTGCTGTTCCTTGGTGTAGACGGTCCAGAGCCCTTCGGCTTTCTTGGCCCCGGTCGTCGCCTGGTCGAACTTGGACGGCGGGGGTGTCGTCGGTGCAGCGGGGGCTTGAGCCCAGGCGACGGTGACATTGAGCATCAGCATCAGCATCAGCGCGAGAGAAGACGGGGTCCGGACCCACCGGACTGGAGCGCAAGGCATGGAACGAACTCCTATTCATTCAGGGGATGCGCGATCCGCCACCGAGGCCTCGGAGCGCAATGCTGTTCAAACTATGGACCGCGGGTGGCGGCAGGGGTTCTCTTCAGCTTAACAACCCGCGGGAACCGCAGTCGAGAGGGTGGATTACGTAATTTCTAACGCGATGTTTCCATTTGGCAACTCGCCGCCAGTATTCCGACGTGCACTATATTTAGCGATAGGTCAATTCCGAAGTCGCGTGCCAGCGTTTCATAAAGTCCCAACCGTGACTCCGCAGGGACAAAATCTACAAAACTCGAATTGCGACATTTGGGGATTGTTTCTAGACTCCCGGCCCCGCTGACCGGGCTGCGAAGGAATCGCACGAACGTCGGCGTTTATCGCCCGCACAGGGAAGGTTTGGGCCGACATGCGAAGCAGCGCGCACAGTTCCTTGGCGACGGTGCTGTTACTGATTCCGATTCTGGCTGTGCCGATGCTGGCCATCTTCGGTGTGCCGCAATTCACTCCGGTCGTCGCCTCGCCGTTCGACGAAGCGAAATCACGCAAGAAGAACGACACGGAAGCGCCGCCTTTTTCTCCTGCGAGCCGCGATACCGATTCGTTTGATCAATTCGCCTCGAATGCGACCGAGGACGTTCCCGCGTGGGCGACCGACACGACCGATCACGCTTCCCAAAAGCTCGCTGACCGTCGCAGCCGACCGCGCATTCAACCGGTTTCTCGGGAGATCGCACAGGCCGAACCGACCGCACCGAGTCCCTTCAATAGCGACATGCCCGCCGTTGGGGGTGGGGGAACGAACGCGATCCCCGGTTCTTACCGCCGCCCGCGCCAGGATCTTCCGACGGTCGATCCCAGCCCTTCCAAGCCGACCCCGCGGACAATCCCGGTGGTCGCCGAACCTCAACTGACATGGAACGCAGCGGTTCAGCGTCTCAACGGGATGGGCATCCGCAGCTTCCGTCTGGAACCGGGCAATCAACCGACACAGTTCCTCTTCTATTGCTCGTACACGCCGCGCGATAATCCCCGAGTCTCGTACCGGTTCGAAGCCGAGGCCGATGACCCGCTGCGGGCGGTGGAACGCGTCCTGGAGCAGATCGACACGTGGCTGGCCGCTCGCTGACCAATTGCGCTGCCCGCGGATGGACCGCACCAGCGAGCATGGCGCCCGGCCGGCACTGGGCGTTCTTCGCGGGGCGTGAAGAAACAGCGTGGGTGCTTTCGCTAGACGGCGTGGATTCCGCGTGTATCCGGACGCCCAAAATGGCGCGGCTGGAAGGCGTGCTCCTCGTCGCCGGTAGTCCGCTGACGCTGCGCAAGCTCGTCCAGTTCGCGACCCTCGCCGAGACATCCGAAGCGCTGAAGTTGATCGAGCAGTTGAACGTCGCGTACGACCGCAGCGGCAGTCCGTTCCGTGTCGAGCGCGTCGCGACGGGATATCAGCTGCTCACGCGGCCGGAGTATGCGTACTGGCTGGGCAAACTGCATCAGCGGCAAGTCGCATTAAAGCTCTCGCCGCCGGCGCTCGAAACGTTGACGATTCTTGCCTATCGCCAGCCGATGACCCGAGCGGACCTCGAATCACTGCGCGGCGTGCAGTGCACCGAAATTCTGAAGATGCTGATGGACCGCGGCCTGGTCCGCATCGCCGGCGAAGACAATACGCTCGGCCGCCCGTTCCTGTATGAAACGACGCGCAAATTTCTCGAAACATACGGTCTGCGAAGTCTCGACGATCTCCCTGACGCAGCGCAACTTCGCCGCAAACGCGAAACGCCGCTGACAGAAACCACCGACGAAGCCGACGCCGCGTAGGGTCCGCTGTGCGGACCAGTTTTACCGGTGATGGGAACCGCATGGGTGGCCGGGGCTGAACCGAAGGGAAGCCCCGGAACGGACGGCGTCAACGACCGGGGCTTCGCGAAGACGCTCCAGCCCCGGCCACCCGATGCATGAACCTTGTAGGGTCCGCTGTGCGGACCAACATCCTCTGTCAAAGTGTGGTCCGCACAACGGACCCTACAAGAGGCGTTACGCGAGGACATCACGCACGACATGTCCGTGCACATCGGTCAGGCGGAAGTCACGGCCGGCGTGACGGAACGTGAGGCGTTCGTGATCGAGCCCCATCAAGTGCAGAATCGTCGCCTGAAAATCGTGGACATGCACGGGCTTGTCGACAGCCCGCAGACCGTGCTCATCGGTCGCCCCGTGCACAATGCCGCCCTTCACCCCGGCCCCGGCGAGCCACGATGAAAACGCCCACGGATGGTGTTCGCGGCCTTTGGCATCCGCGGTGTTATTGAATGGCGTGCGTCCGAATTCCGTGGTCCACACGACCAGCGTTTCTTCAAGCAATCCGCGCTGCTTAAGATCCTGCAGCAGCGCCGCAATCGGCTGGTCCACGTTCTTCGCGAGGCCAACGTGTGACTGCATATCGCCGTGGGCGTCCCAGTTGCCGGACGAACCCGTATCGATCAGCTCGACGAAGCGCACGCCGCGTTCGATGAGCCGTCGCGCGGCGAGACACTGCCAGCCGAACCCCGTGGTTTGACCGGACTGCAGCGCGTACGATGACAACGTCGCCGCGGTTTCCTGTGAGAAATCGAACGCGTCGGGCACCGCCATCTGCATGCCGAACGCGGTTTCAAACGATCGCATCCGGGCCGTCAGCAATGCATCGGTCGGCCGCGGCTGCTGATGCAAGCGGTTGAACGCCTGCAGGGCTTGCAGTTCCACCTGCTGCTGTGCGATCGGTACGCGCGGCCGGACATTCGCCACCGGTTCCGCACCGGGAACAACGAGCGTTCCCTGATGCACGGCGGGCAGAAAATCGCTGGCAAACACCTGCGTCCCCGCATACGTCTGTTGCGGAGCAATCACGACGAACCCGGGCAGATTGCGGTTCTCGCTCCCGAGGCCGTAACTGACCCACGAGCCGAAACTCGGCCGCGAAAACGTGAACGAGCCGGTGTGCATGCCCAGCGTGGCGTTGTAATGATTCGAGTGCGAAGTGTGCATCGACCGGATCAGCGCGATGTCATCCACGCACCCGGCAACATGCGGGAACAGCGTGCTGACTTCCGTGCCCGATTCCCCGTGCGGCGTGAACTCCCATTCCGGCCGCTTCAAAAAGATGCGCTCGTAACCGGGACGGTCTTTGATTTCCGGATGATCGGCCCGAATCTCTTTGCCGTGATCACGCACGAGCGCCGGCTTCGGATCAAACGTATCGACGTGCGAGACGCCGCCGGTCATGAAGAGAAAAATGACTTGTTTCGCGCGGCCGGGAAAATGCCCACCGTGCGGCAGCAACGGATCTCCGTCATCGGCACAGAGCTGTTCGACAATCCCGGGGAAGAGCAATGACCCGGCGACAGCCGACCGCAGCCATTGGCGTCGCGAAGAGTGCGCACAGTCTGTCATCAGCGTCCCCATCTGGATTCTGTCGGCAAGCCGCATGATATCACGCGGTTCCCTCTATGCACGGGTCGCTGCCAGAATTGGTGAAACGCTGTCGACTTGACCACGTGTGTATTCAATTCCCTTGGAACGCTCGTGATTGACACTCGCGCTGATGCGGACGCATCATCAACGGCACAGCGGGCCTTGAATGTCGTTATGACATGAGTCGCTGAGCATGATGCTGCACGGTTTATGCAGGAGGTTTTAATGTCGACGCTCTTCCGTCGCTTCGCTGTCACGGCGATCGGCCTGGTTCTGTGGAATTTTGTTGCCAACCCGGCCGCGGCCCAGCAGTTCCTACAGAAGACTTTTCAGGATGAACAAGGCACCCACAAGTATGCTGTGTTTGTCCCGGCCGGTTATCAGCCCGGCCGTCCGATTCCCGCGGTCCTGTATCTGCACGGTGCCGGCGAACGGGGCACCGATGGCGTCCGGCCGACGCAGGTTGGCCTGGGACCGTATCTGAAAGCCTACGGGTCGCGCATTCCGTTTCTCGCCGTCTTTCCGCAGGTAGAAGACACGCACGGCCGATTGTTGACGGCGTGGCAGGCGGGACAACCGGCCGCCGATCGCGCACTCAAGATTCTTGACGCCGTGATGAAAGAGTACAGCGTCGACAAGCAGCGGGTGACGCTCGCGGGCTGGTCAATGGGGGGCTTCGGCGCGTGGAGTCTGGCCGCCACGCATCCTGACCGGTGGGCTGGAGTGGCGATTCTCTCCGGCGGCGGTGACGCTGCGCTGGCACCGAAATTGAAATCGATCCCCATATGGATCCTGCACGGCTATCACGACCATCTCGTGTCCGTCGAGAACGGCCAGCAGATTGTGCAAGCGTTGAAAGACGCCGGCGGCGATGTCGCTTACGAAGAGTTTCCCGATGCCAGCCACGATATTTCGGCCGAGGCCTTCGGCAATGACGCCGTGCTGAAATGGCTCGCCGATCCGCGTCGCCAACCGCGGCGGCGCTCCGAGACGCCGCCGATCAAGATCACACCGCCGCCGTTTGTCCCCGCCGTGCGAATTCCGCAAGCGGTCGGAATTCGGCTTGGTAACACCGCGCTGGATGCCCTCTCGTATGCGGCACCGAGCTACGTCCCGGCGAACCTGCTGACCGGGCGGATTGCGGACATGTTCGACTCGACCACAGCGCAGAACCGCACGTTTTCAGTGCGATTCTCCGGGATTTCTTACTCGGCTCAGCTCGGCCGCGTGGAACTGAAAGCCACCGGCAAGGATCGCGTGCATCTGGCGCTCGGGATGCAAAATGTTTACATCACCGTGGCCGGGACATCAGTGACGGGTGCACGACACGCGGCCCAGGCGGGCCCGGTGACTGTCGCCATCGGGCAGAACCGGCCGGTGTATCTCAGCATGGACGCGACGCCGTATGTCGACAGCGGCAAGCTGCGGCTGCGACTGATCTCGGCGAACTTTTCCATTCCGCCGGATAACTACGCCGTCTCGGCTCCCGCCGGTGTCTCGACGCGCGGCATCGGGATGACCGAAGAAAAAGTGTCGAGCGGCATCGTAAGCGGCCTCTATGGAGCCCGGCCGCGGATCGAGAATGAAGTCCGCAATCTTGCTCCGACGATTCTGCGGCAACTCGAAGATCATCTTGTCGCCAGTGATATCGGCCCGATTGTCGCGGGGATGTGGCCGTTCCCGGTGTATCAGCCGCGGCTGCGAACGTACTTCGAGCAGGTAGCGACCGATGAAAACGGCGTCTCGGTGGTGATGGGTGTGGAAGCCGCCGCTGTGAATCCCCGAACGCCACCGAAACCGGTTATCACCGCGACGGGAGCCGGGGTGACACTCGATCATCTCACGGCCGGGGGCGCCCAACTGGGTGTCGCGCTGGCGCCGCAACTGCTGGGACCGATCACGCAATCGGTGATTGACGAGGGACTCGCCGAACTGGACGTGCTCGATCTGCCGGAGAAATCGTTTGCCCGCTTCGCTGACCGCGCGTTCCTGGAGACGATCGTCCCCGATATGAAACGTCTCGAATCCGGCACCGAGGTTCGCAGCCGGTTTGCCCTCGCCGCACCGCTGGTGGTGGACGCTGTCGCACAAGACCAGGCGTCGACCGATCCGCTCACCGTCGCGTTGCAGTTTCAGTTGCCGAAAGTCGCGCTCGACATCGGTACTCGTGCTCCGCAGGCGAAAGCGTTCACACCGTATGCACGGTTCGACATTGCGATCCGTGAGCGGGTGACGGTCAAGCTCGACAGAGAGACACACGAAAAGCGGGCGCTCGAGATGCAATGGCAGGAAGGCCACGACATCACCGCCGCCGGCGCGTTTGCGAAAGAGGTGTCACCGGATCCGGCGGCGATCAACGTCGACGAGTTCACCGCGGCGTTCAAAGAAAACTGGCAGAAATGGACCGGCAGCGGCCCCGCGGCGGTCGCCGCCATTCCCGATGTGGAGTTCTCCACGACCAAGCTGCGATTGAACCAGCTCAGTGGCCCGGCACCAGTGCTCACGGGTGTGTTTGAAATCCCCGGCACGCGGATCACTAACGGCAGCAACGCGACGCTCTCCTACGAAATCCGCGGCCCTTACACCACCTGGGGGACGTACACGCTGGAACCGGGAAAAATCCACGAGTTCAAATTCCCGCATCCGCTGACCTACCGGCAAGGCAGCGGTACGACGCGGGAAATGTTCACGCTGGTCGCCGGCTCCGATTCCGAGTTCCGCGTACCGAACCGCGGCGGCCCGCCGCGCTTGGTGCAGTCGTCGCGGACTGCCGACGGGGACTGATTACCGCCGGGGCAGGGACAGCATTTCCTGGGCGAGCGTGTGCGTCGTGTACATCACCGACACGGCGGCTCGCGTCTGCAGCTTCAGTTCGTTCATCTCGACGACGGCTTGGGCGAAGTCGGAGAGATCGCCGCTGGCGCCCGGGCTGGTCACGCGATCCACCAGTTGATTGGTCCGCGCGGAAAGCTGCTGCAGCGCGTGCAGGGCGGAGTTGCCGAAGCTCGTTGAGGTGTTGATGGCGGACATCGCGCCGTTCCCGCAGTCGGACCGCCGCGGGGTGCGCGGGGGTCCTGCGGGTGCTATCGTCGACCGGTTTCGTCTACCATTGGGAAGTTCACCGCACGTCCGGTTGTGCGGATCGATCCGAGAGCAGGAGTTGTTCGGCGAACGACGGTTGTCGGGTTGGTGACGCGCTGAACGCTCGCCGCGGGGCGCGAAACCGCGAAGCGTTTCACTTCGCGAGGTAGACCTCGAACCACTCCGCGACGCGCGGGAACAGTTCCAGCGGCAGTGGATGTCCGCCACGATGATTGAGCATCCCAACCGCCGGCGACGAGGTGTGCAGCTCGTAGATCGGTCGGGCCGCCTGCAGATAGGGCCAGCTGCGGTCGCCGTCTGCGGCTCCGTTGCCTGATTCGCCGCCGATGACCAGAAACGGCCGCGGGGCAATCATCGCGACGAGTTCATGATGATTCCGCGCGAACTCCGGTTGTCGTACCTTCGGTCCCAGATACCACGGTGCGTCCCAGTTGGTCGATGTCAGCCCGAGGCCCCCTTCACTGGCGACGGCGGCTTTTACGCGATCGTCGAATGCCGCGAGATACAGCGCTTCCTTCGCCCCGAGCGAATGTCCTACCGCTCCGATCCGCTCCGCGTCAACTTCCGGCAGCGCGGCGAGAATATCGAGCGCCCGCTGGGCGTCATAGAGCATCTTGTGCATCCCGAGCGTTTGCGGGTGGCGCTCACGGAAACGGTCCACGGCTTCCTGATAATTCTTCACGTCCTGCCACAGGAAACAGCGTGGGCAGATCACCACGAAACCGCGTTGCGCGAGCGCCAATCCCAGATGTTGCCGCGGCTCACCGACGACGCCGGCGATGGGCTCGATCGTCTCCGCCGTGGTGGGATGGAGCGCCACGATCCCGGCGGTCGAATGATCCGGTTTCGCGCTCTTCGGTCGGAGCAGATACGCCTGCACGTTCAGCGACGGCTCGCACTCGTATTCGATCAACAACCGTGTCACGTCCGGGAGGTCATCCGTCCGCAGGACACGGAACGTCGTCGACGCCGGCCGTTCGGGCATGCGGCCCAATGTGTCCCGCCAGAGTTTCCGCAGCTCCGTGCGGCGAGCCGACCAGCTTTCCTTCGTCAGCGGTCCGTTCCACAACGGCGCCAGCGTGGTTGGCGGAATGGTGGCGGGAACGGCGCTCACCTCGCTGAGCCACGGCACCTGTCTGTCCGCCGCGACGGATGGCCCGGCGAACACGGCGATCACCAGCAAAATGGGGGCGAACCGGCGGGAAATCGAAAAACGGGCATGGCAGGACGGGGACGATCCCGTAGAATGGGCCAACACCCGCAATCCGGTTTCCCCGGCGTCCAGAAGGTGACGGAGGATCATGACGAAGTCCTTATCGGGGCACTGCCTGATCGCGTCGAAACAGCTACGCGATCCGAATTTCTACAAATCGGCGGTCCTGATTATCGAGCATGGAAGCCATGGAGCGATGGGGCTGGTGATCAATCGGCCGTCGTCGGTGCTGGTGCAACACGCCCTCGCGCAATTCTTTGACCTGCACTCCATCCAGCAGCCGGTGTATGTCGGCGGCCCTGTGGAACCCCGGGCGCTGCTCGTGCTGCACAACCGCTCGGAACTCGCGGCCCCCGAGCGGCCAATCGTTCCCGGAGTGTACATCGGCAACAGCGAAAATGCCTTCAAAGAGGTGATGCGTCGTGCTTCCGAGGGCGAACAGGATCTGAAATTCCGCATCTTTTCCGGTTGCGCGGGCTGGGCTCCGGATCAACTCGAAGGCGAACTCGCCCGCGGCGACTGGCACACCGCACCCGCCTGCCGGGATATCGTCTTTCACGAAGATCCGTACGAGGTCTACGACGCTGTCCTGAAACGCGTCCATGAAGCCCACCGCGTGATTCCGCAGTCGTGTCCCAATCCGACATGGAATTAGCGGTCGACTTCCTCTGCAAATCGGGCTGTCATCGACTTTCTGTATGCGGTATCGTCACCGCACTTTTGTCCCGGTCTTCCTGGTTCCTCGCCCCTTAACCGAGCCTGACCTCATGATTCGTTCCGCCTGGCTGAGTTCGTTTCGTCGCTGGATGTCCGTCTCGGTTGCTCGTCCCGGTGTCGCGCGACGATCGCGCTCTTCACGGAGTGCCTGGGCGGCGGAAATCCGGACGCTGGATGAACGCATTCTGCTGTCGGCGGCGATGCCTGAGGTGGAAACCGCGTCGACATCGTTGTGGACGCCGGTCGAGTCCTTCCCGCAGGCGCGCGCGGTCAGCTACCTGAACCTCTCCGACTTCATCGGCCTCACGATGAACGAGACGGAGATGCGGCAGACCCTCGACGCCGCTCCCGATCAGTCCGCGTTCAATTTTTCGATCAATACGGACACGCTCACGCTCGTCGATCCGGACGGCAATCTTGAGCGGTTCGCGATCTACGAGACCGCGGTGATGGCGCCCGAACTCGCGGCGCAGTTCCCGGAGATTAAAACCTACGCCGGTCAGGGGATCGATGATCCGACCGCGCGCGTGCAACTGGATTTTACGCCCCAGGGATTCCATGCGCAGGTGCTGTCTGACGAAGGGCGCTGGTATGTCGATCCGTATTTCCATCTGAACGATGATTTTTACGCCAGTTACTATGCCCGAGACGCTGCCCCGTCCGCGGAACTCCGCAGTATGGTGGGTGAAGCTGCGGACACGCACCTCGATGACATCGTGCATGTGACGGCAGGCAAGCCGATCGTCGCCTCGGCAGAGACGTCCACAACCGCCGCTCGAACGGGGACGCAGCTCCGCACCTATCGCACCGCCGTCGCGGCTTCGGGTGAGTACACCGCGTTCCACGGTGGCACCGTCATGGCCGGTCAGGCGGCCATCGTCACGGCGATGAATCGGGTCAGCGGCATTTACGAGAACGAGTTGTCGATCCGCCTGCAGCTCGTCCCGAACAATTCGTCGCTGGTCTACGTGAATCCCGCGACCGATCCGTATACGAATAACGATGGCGACGCGCTGCTGACAGAAAATCAGGCGAACATCGACACCATCATCGGCAACGCCAACTACGACATCGGCCACGTCTTCACCACCGGCGGCGGTGGTCTCGCGGGACTGGGTGTCGTGGGGCTCACCGGGCAAAAAGCCCGCGGTGAAACCGGCGGCGCTGCACCCGTGGGTGATGCCTTCTACGTCGATTATGTGGCGCACGAAATGGGGCACCAGTTCGGGGCCAATCATACATTCAACGTCTCCGACCCGAATCGAAATGCGTCCACGGCGTATGAGCCCGGCAGCGGGTCGACGATCATGGCGTACGCCGGTCTGTTCGGCGCGGACAATCTGCAATCGAGCAGCGACCCGTACTTCCATTCGGCCAGCTTCGACGAAATCCTCGCCCATGTCGACACCGTGATTCCCACGGTGGGAACGCGAACCGCCACGGGAAACAGCGTTCCCACCGTCAACGCCGGACTCGATTACACGATTCCCGCGAGCACGGCGTTCGCGCTGACGGCGGCTGCAACGGACGCCAATGGCGACACGCTGACATACGCCTGGGAAGAACGGGATCTGGGTGTGGCCCAATCGCTGAGCGATCCGGACAATGGTTCGAGCCCATTGTTCCGCTCGTTGACGCCTACCACGAATCCGACGCGCACGTTCCCGAAGCTCTCCAGCGTTCTGGCCAACACCAGCAGTCTGGGTGAAAAGCTGCCGACGACCACGCGCGACATGAACTTCCGTGCGACCGTGCGTGATAACCGCGCGGGTGGCGGTGGGGTGAACACCGATGACATGGTCGTCCATGTCGTGAACACCGGCGCTGCGTTCGCCATCACTTCGCAGAGCTCGACGGCGGTCCTCACCGGCGGATCGGTCCAGACCGTGACCTGGAACGTTGCCGGCACGACGGCCAACGGCATCAACACCGCGAACGTCCGCATCCTGCTCTCGACCGATGGCGGCAACACGTTCGGAACCGTGATCCTCAACAGCACGCCGAACGACGGCACGCAGGTCATCACGCTGCCCAACGTCGCCACCACCCAGGCGCGGATCAAGGTGGAAGCCGTCGGCAACGTCTTCTTTGATGTCAACAACGCGAACTTCACCATCACATCGACGGGGAACACTGCCCCCACGATTGGCGGGGCGGTCGCCAATCAACCGGTCAATGACAATGTGAACGTCTCACCGTTCACTTCCATGACCGTCACCGATCCCGACACGCAGGCCATGTCGGCGATTGTCCGCATCAACAATGGGGTGTTTCGCGGCGATTTCACCGGCGGTTCGGTGGTCGGCTGGACGCGCACTGTGATTGGAAACGATGTCCAGTATTCCCGCACCTTCAGCTCCGCAGGGAACATCGGATCGGTGGTTCAGACGGCCATCCGGTCGCTGGTGTTTGATCCCCGCGAGAATGCCATCAAGCCTAACACGACCGAAGCCACGACCTTCAACGTGACGGTGACGGACGGTGTCGCCGCCCCGGTGACGAACACGGCGACATCGGTGATCACCACCAGCGTAAACAACACACCCGGGATTACCGGCGCGAATCCGTCGGTCCTCGTCAACGATAACGCGACGGTGAATCCGTTTGCGTCGCTGACCGTGTCGGACGCCGACACTCAGGAAATGCTCGCCAAGATCACCATCCTCAATGGGGTCGTCCGCGGCGATTTCACCAACGGGGTCAGCAGCGGCTGGACGCGGTCCGTGCTCGGCAACAACATTAACTATGTTCGTTACTTCAGCCCGGGGACCAACGTCGGGGCGACCGTCACCGCGGCGTATCGTGCGCTGACCTTCCAGCCGCGGCAGAACGCGATCCAACCCGGCACCACCGAGCAGACCGATTTCCTGATTTCTGTGAGCGACGGCGTCGCCACCCCCGCTGTGAATCAGAACACCCGGGTGACGACGACCAGCGCGAACAATGCGCCCGTGATTGCCGGTGCCGTGGCCAATCAACTTGTGAACGACAACGCAACCAAGGCGGTCTTCAGCACGCTGACCATCACCGACCCCGACGTGCAGGACATGCTGGTCCGCGTGACGATTCCCAACGGCGTCAATCGCGGCGACTTCACCGTGGCGTCAACCAGCGGCTGGACCCGTGCAGTAATCGGCATCGACATCCGTTACGAACGGTACTTCAGCCAGACGGCGAATATCGGAGGCACCGCGCAGGCGGCGGTCCGGGCGCTCGTCTTCCAGCCGCGAACCAATGTTCCCATCGGCACGACCGAATCGACCGGCTTCACGGTCTTCGTCAACGACGGTCTGGCCAACGCAACCAACTCGACCACATCCGTCATTACGACCGGCGTAGCCCCGCGGATCGCCGCTCCGTCGACGTTCCTCGACAGTGACGTCAGCACGCTGGTTCTTTCCCGCAACGGCTCCGCCGCCGTGAAC
>DASRYX010000341.1:0-22393 GCA_035686985.1 Planctomycetaceae bacterium
GCTCATATTTCTACTGCCCATTGCCCACTTCCCACTGCCTTTTCTTTAATTCACAGCAACATCCAGCACCCACGTCAGCAGGCCCTTGGCCAGATGCATGCGGTTGTCGGCCTGCTGGAAGACGATGCTCTGAGGGCCATCGATCACGGCGTCGGTGACTTCCAGGTTCCGTTTCGCCGGAAGGCAATGCATGAACTTCGCCCGCGGAGGGGCCATCTTCATCAGCGCCTCATTCACCTGGAACGGTTGGAACACCACGCGGCGCTGATTGGCTTCCGCTTCCTGTCCCATGCTCGTCCAGACATCCGTGTAGACGATGTCGGCGTCCGCCAGCGACGAGGCAAAGTCCGACGATTGTTCAATGATCATCGCGGGACAGCGCTTCTTGACGTCCTTCACGAAGCCTTCCGGCAGGCGGTAATCGGAGGGTGCGCAGATTGTCAGCGCGACTCCCAACGTGGCACATGCAGACGCAATCGATGTCGCCACATTGTTGCCATCACCGACGAACACCAGCTTCTTGCCCGTGAGGTCACCGCAGGCTTCCCGCATCGTGAAGAGATCGGTGAGAGCCTGACATGGATGCCGGTCATCGGACAAGCCATTGATGATCGACGTTCCCGAGAACTTGATGAAGTCGTCAATTAGCTTTTGCGAGAACGTCCGCAGCACGATGACATCGCTGTAGCCGCCGAGCACGCGAGCCACATCCTTCACGGCTTCACGACCGCCAATGCCGGCTTCCGAGGCATTGAGGAACACGCTGCCGCCGCCGAGCTGCATCATGGCGGATTCGAAACTCACGCGGGTCCGCAGCGACGGTTTCTCGAACACCTGTGTCAGCACACGTCCGGCCAGGAGTGGCGGACGTTCGCCCTTGGCGCTCTGCGCTTTGAGCAGACTGGCCCGCCGAAAAATCTCATCGATATCGACTTTGGACAGCCCGGACACCGAATTCAAATGCCGCATAGTGTCACCCGGAAAGCCCCACCACGGTTCCACGGCGGTGGCTCAACTTCCCTTAAAAATCGGTTTTTGTTTCTATTGGATTCAAAACTGAAAGCCCGACTCGCAACGGAGTCGGGCTGAATGGACGAATCACTTGCTCAATGCGTTTGCTCATCCCGCCGCCAGCTCCCGCAGGACATCGGCGATGACTTCGAACCCTTCGTCGACTTCTTCCAGCGACATCGTCATCGGCGGGAGCAACCGCACCACAGTATCGTGCGTGGCGTTGATCAGCACGCCCCGCTCCATACACTTTGCGACGGCCGGAACCGCGGAGATGGACAGATCGACGCCGATCATCACGCCCCGGACACGCAGGTCGCGAATAATCGGCAATTCATCCTTCAATGCCGTGAAATGCTGCCGGAAGCGATCGGACACCTTACGGCAGTTTTCTAGCAGGTTTTCGTCTTCGATCATCTGCACCGCAGCAAGACCGGCGGCCATCGCCAGCGGGTTTCCGCCGAACGTGCTGGCGTGAGTGCCGGGTTTCAGACTGGGAGCGATATGGTCCTTGCAGATCATCGCCCCGCATGCGACCCCTGCCGCGAGGCCCTTGGCCATGGTCATGATGTCCGGCTGCACGCCGAACGATTGATAGCCGAACCACGTTCCCAAGCGACCCATGCAGGTCTGCACTTCGTCGAAAATGAGCAGGATGCCGCGCTCATCGCACAACGCCCGCAGTCCTTTCAAAAAGCTTTCGTCCGGGATGTTGACGCCACCCTCGCCCTGCACGGGTTCGAGAATGATCGCCGCGGTTTCGTCATCCACGAGGGCTTTAACGGCATCCAGATCGTTGTACGGTGCGTAACGGAAGCCGGGCAGAAGCGGCCCGACGCCTTCGTGATACTTGGGCTGCGCCGTGGCGGTGAGCGAACCGAACGTTCGCCCGTGGAAGCCGTTCTCGAAGCTGATGATGCGGTACTTGTTCGGACCGGCATGCAGCCGCGCGAGCTTGATCGCCGCTTCATTGGCTTCCGCACCGCTGTTCGAAAAGAACACCTTGCCGAAACTGCGCGTGCACAGCGCTTCGGCGAAATCGCCCTGCGCTTCGGTGTACCACGTGTTGGGCAGATGGATCAGGTTCGCGACCTGTTCCTGAATGGCACGCACCACCGGCGGCGGGCAATGCCCGAGAATATTGCAGCCCCAACCGGGAAACAGGTCGAGGTACCGCTTCCCTTCGGCGTCCCAGACAGCCGTCCCTTCGCCGCGCGTGATACAGACCGGATACCGCCGGTAATTCTGGATCACGTACTTGTTGAATTTTTCAATGACAGCAGCGCTGCTGACGGCGTCGGCGGCGGGCATGTGAATTCCTCTATGGCTAAGGGCTGAGAGCTAAGGACTAAGAGACAGAAAGGACACCATGCGTTTTGCTTGTCTGTCCCTTAGCCCTTAGCCATTGACCCTTAGCCTCCTACAATACAATTTCCGTGCCGATGCCGGCGTCTGAGTACACTTCCAACAGGACCGAGTGCGGAATGCGTGCGTCGATGATGTGGACCTTTTTCACTCCGGCCTGGAGTGCTTCGAGGGCCGCTTCGACCTTGGGGACCATGCCGGCATCAATGATGCCCTGGGCGATCAGTTCCCGGCAGCGCGCCGCGTTGAGGTGCGATTGCAGCGTCGACGGATCTTTGCGATCGAGATAGATGCCGGGCACGTCGCTGAGGAAGACGAGCTTTTCAGCCTGGATATCGCGGGCAACAGCGGCAGCGGCGGTATCGGCATTAACGTTGAGTTTTCCACCCTGTTCATCGAGCGCCACCGACGGCAACACGGGGATGGTCCCGTCGCGGCACGTCATCAACAGCAGATCGCGGTCGATGCCCGTGACCTCACCGACACGGCCGAGATCGATCGGTTCGCCGTTTTCACCCGGCAATGTGAGTCGCGTTCCCTTGAGGCAATTCGTGGTCAGATAACTCAGCCCGACCGCATCACCCCCCTGGCGACGGATTTCGTCGACGAGGGAACCGCAGATGTCGTTCGCAAGCACTTTGGCAACGATGTCGAGCGTGGCATCATCAGTGTAGCGCCGGCCCTGCACCCATTTCGGCTGGATGCCTGCGCTGGCCATCGCGGCGTTAATCGCCTTGCCCCCGCCGTGCACGAGAATCGGCCGCATCCCGACCGATTCCATGAAGATCACGTCGGTGAGGAAATGGCGGACGGCGTCCGTCTCCTCCATCGTGCTGCCGCCGAGTTTGATCACGATGTGCTTGCCACGGAACTGGCGGATCCAGTTCAACGCTTCGAGCAGGACATCGGCCTTGCGGACGGCTTCTTCAAAGTTCGACATGACAGCGGAGACACCGAGAGTTCGCGGACCAGCAAACCGGTAGCATAACCGGCGGGTCACACGGCCGTCAAATCGCGACCAAGTGGAGAAGTGGTAAAGACTTCCGAAGATAGCGGCGATGCCGGAAGCGACGGGAATCCGTTGTAACGACGCCATCCGCAGGGGAGCCGTTTTTACAACGGTGCGAAACCATCCGCGCCGAGACCGTCAGCGAGCGAGAGCGGTCGGGTGGGCAGTGCTCACCAACTTGCACGTCGTGCTGAGGATCTGGTGGGCACAGCCCACCCTACCGGATACGGGATAACCAGCGACCGAATTGTGGATAGAACGGGAAGGAGTTCGCCGCGTAGTTTTCGGTCAGAGGCTGGCCGTTGTTGTCCTTCGGTACAGTGTGATAGATCACCGGATATCCCTTGCCGTTGTTCAGAAAGGGAATGCCGTGCGGCCAGTAGATCATGAAGGCCTTGCCGACAAACGCGTGCCGGGGAACGGCGTGCCGGTTCTCTGCCCCGCGACGGTTCGGCCACAGGCGGCTATCCATGCTCCGTGGGCTGTTGTCGCCCATGACGAAGAACTCGTCATCGCGGAGCGGGTTGAATTCCACGGAACCCGCTTTTTCAGCATAGATACGGGCGTATTCGCGCGGATTGACGAGGGCGTCCCGCAACGAGGTTCGCTCCATCAGATGATCGATCTCCTCGCCTTTGCTTTCTTTGTGATTGAACCGGTCGTCGTTGGCGACCTGCTCGGCCCGGTAGTAAATGTCTCGACGTAGCACGAGTTCCGAAACGGTGGCCTTCGCCCCCCGCACGGCGACGCCCACGGGACTCAAATCGAGCGGTTGCGGTCCCGGCAGAACGGGTGGTTGATATACGCCGTTCTCGCCGAAGGGAACGACGCTGCCGTCGATCCACACGACGAGCCGGTCATCCACGTTGGCGAACCGGAAGGTGTGTCCGCCGGGGCCACGAATGGCGGTTTTCGCCTGCCCCATGGTCACGAACGGGCCGGTGGGATTGAGATCATCGCTGCGCATCAGCGTGGCCTCACCGGTCGCGAGATCAATCTCGCAGCGGTACTGGCGATAGCCTTCCACGAGTTCCAGAACCGCGGCGGCGTTCGGACTGAGCGGACCGTCGACGTTAAGCCGGCCGCTCACTGTCAGGTCGCCGACCCAGAAAATGTCGTCATTGGCTTCATTCGTCCGAAACGAATTGTAGCCGTAGTAATCGGTGATCAATTGCGGCTTGGGGTCCGCAGCGGGGGCCTTGTCTTCTTCGAGGTTCTTCCAGTCGAAAGCCTGCGGAACGATGTGGCGATACCGCAGCCAGGAGAGTTCATCGCTCACCGCTTCCAGACGGTGACTGCGGGCAGCAGCGTCCAGTTTCCACAGATCCGGATCCGGTGAATAACCACCGACGGCTTCATCATTCGGTGTGGGCCGCATGCCGGACCAACGCTCGGGCCAGCCCTTGGCGAACAGCGCCTTCGGCGGATGACGGTCGTCATAGACGTTGATTTGAATCGCATCCTGCTTGCTCACATCGTCCTTGCGCTGGATCTGAAAATCGGCTGCGCCGGACTTGCGGGCGTAGACATCGCCCCGGTTGAGCCGGATCGCTTCGCCGGGGAGGCCGATCATCCGCTTGATGTAGTTCCGCTCGGGGACTTCCGGGAACTTGAAGACGCAGACATCCCATCGGCTCGGGTCGGCGATTTCATACGGGAACTTGTTGACGAGAATGCGGTCGCCCTTGTAGACCGGCATCTCTTTGATCTCGGCTTCATACCGGCAGTTCGGGCAGGTCGCCTTGGAGATCCGCCGCAGAAGCAGGCTGCCTTCTTCGTCGAGTTCGTCGCTCGCGCCGACTTCATAGGCGAACTGGCATTGCGGGCACACGACGTCTTTATGACGGCCGAAGAGCGTGGGGGCCATCGAGCCCGTGGGGATCACGAAGGCTTCGGCGATAAACGTCCGGAAGAGAAACGCCAGCACGAACGCGACGACGATGGATTCGAAAGTTTCGCGGGCACTTTCCTGTCGGGCGGGCGGCTTTGACGCCGGTTCCGTGGCCTCCGCAGGTTTGGTCTTCGCCTTGGACATCACGCCAACTCCAGACATTTTCGCAGTTTACGACGAACTGGCGATGATACTCGCCGTCGGCTACTGCTGCCACCCGGAATGATTTACCCTGACAGGCGGCTGTGGGTTTCTTTTAGGCAGTGGGCAGGGACACGAGCGACGATGCCGCCGATTGTGCTGGAACCGTATTCACGTCCGCAGGTGTGGGGGGGCACACGGCTGCAGTCGCGGTACGGAAAAACCGCACCGCCCAACACTCTGGTCGGAGAGAGCTGGGAAGTCAGCGGGCATGCATTGCACACCAGCCGCGTCGCTGAGGGGCCGCTCGCCGGGATGTCACTGAACGAACTCTGGCAAACTCACCGACACACATGGTGTCCCGATCCCGAACTCGTTCGTCATGAACGTTTCCCTTGGTTGATCAAGCTTCTGGATTGCCAGGAGCCGTCGTCGCTGCAGGTTCATCCCGACGACCGACAGGCGGCCCGGCTGCGACCCGGCGAGTCGGGCAAGACCGAAGCGTGGTACGTTCTGGAAGCGGACGCCACGAGTCGCCTTTATACCGGCTTAAAATCGGGAGTGACCGATGCGGAGTTACGCCGTCGCCTGCGTGACGGCACCGTCCTCGATGTGCTTCATAGTGTCACACCGAAGGCGGGTGAAGCGTACCTGATTCCCGCGGGACTGGTGCACGCGATCGGGGCCGGGCTCGTGCTGTTTGAAATCGAACAGTGCAGTGATCTGACATGGCGGCTGTTCGATTGGAACCGCGTGGACGCCGCCGGAAAACCGCGGGAATTGCACATCGAAGCGGCGTTGGAATGCCTCGACTGGTCGCTGCCGCCGGCTGTGGCAGCGAAACCGGATATCTGTGCGTCGCAAGCCGCGATACTCGAAGAGCGGCTGCTCGCGTGCCGCTGGTTTGTGATGGACCGGATCACCCTCACGACAGACGCATGGCCGATACCGGCATCCGGCCTGACCGCGTGGTTTGTCGTCGAAGGCGCTGGACAGTTGGAAAACTCAGCCGAAACGGGGAGCCTCGAATTTCAGCGAGGACAAACCATTCTCGTGCCGCCCAACGATCAACCGCAGCGCTGGCTGCGCAACTCGTGTGACAAACTGCAATTGCTGCGGTGCACCTGGCCTGGAAGCGTACCGTAACGCCGCGATCTGAAAGGATTTCCCAATCGTGGGGCGGATTCATTCGCCGAATTGCATGCGTCGCGTATAATCGAATCTTCCCCGGACCCGTTTCTGCCCTCGCTCATGGAGTGCACAGCCCCAATGACCGCTACGCTTCTCACCTTCGTCCTCACCTCAGCCACCGTGGTCTTTGCCGCAGAACCGGCCGGTCTGGGCAAGCTGGTCCACCCCAAGGACAATCCCAGCACGCCGGAAAAGGTCGCGCTTGGCAAACAGCTCTATTTCGATCCGCGACTCTCGGCGGATGACACAATCTCGTGTGCGTCCTGTCACGATCCGTCGAAGGGCTGGAGCAACGGTGAACAGTTCGCGACCGGCGTCGGCGGCAAGAAGGGCGGTCGCAACTCGCCCACCGTGATCAACTCGGCGTACTACCAGTTTCAGTTCTGGGATGGCCGCGCGGGGAGCCTGGAAGAGCAGGCCCTCGGACCGATTCAGAACCCGATCGAAATGAACATGCCGATCGAAAAGGTCGTCGAGAAACTCAACGCCATTCCTGGCTACCGCGAGCAGTTCCAGAAGATCTACATGACGGATGTCACGGCCGAGGGGATTGCCAAATCGATCGCGGCGTTTGAACGGACGATCCTGTCAGGCGATGCCCCGTACGACCGGTTCAAAGCGGGCGACAAGATGGCGATGACGGAATCCGCCCAGCGCGGCATGAAACTCTTCTTTGGCAAGGCGCATTGCAGCGCGTGTCACTCCGGGCCGAACTTCAGCGACAACGGTTTCCACAACATCGGTCTGCAATCGGAAGATATCGGTCGCTTCGGGATCACCAAGGTGGATGGTGACAAAGGAGCGACAAAGACACCGACGCTTCGTGAAATCGCCAAGACCGCGCCCTACATGCATAACGGCAGCCTGAAGACGCTGGAAGAAGTCGTCGACCATTACGCCAAGGGGGGGAATGGGAACGCGACGCAGGACGAGGAAATCTACGAGCTGAAACTTTCTCCCGAGGAGAAAGCGGATCTCGTCACCTTCATGAAGGAAGGCCTGACGAGCGAAAGCTGCTTCATCTGCGAAAAGCCCGAATTGCCGAAATAGTCCCCAAGGACCGTCTGCGTATTAGCACAGATTGAAGCCTGAACAAGCGAGGGCGGGAGAGTTCTGGATACTCTTCCGCCCTCTAATTTCATAATCTGTGTTCCTCTGAGAAATCTGTGGACCGTCTTGTTCCGAATCGCGAAAGCCTTGCATGCCCGCTCAGTACGTCATTGGGATCGATCTCGGCACCACGAATTCAGCGCTGGCTTATGCGGCGGTGGGGACGGAGAAACCGGAAGTTCAACTGCTGCCGATCCCGCAACTGGTGGCCCCGGGAACGGTTGAACCCCGCACGTTGCTGCCGTCGTTTCTGTATCTCGGTAACAAGAGCGAAGCGGCGACCGGGGCGTACGATGTGCCGTGGGCAAAGCAACGGGACTACGCCGTCGGTGAGTTCGCGCGGCGGCAATCCGCCGACTTGCCCGACCGCACAGTCGGCGCCGCCAAATCGTGGTTGTGTCACAGCCGTGTCGACCGTCACCAGGCCATTCTGCCGTGGGGTGCTGGCGAAGACATTCCCAAGGTCTCGCCCGTCACGGCATCCAAGCGGTATCTCGAACACCTGATTGCCTGCTGGACAAAGCAGTTCCCGAACGCGCCGATCGCCGATCAGCAGGTGATTCTCACGGTTCCGGCGTCGTTCGATGCCAGCGCGCGGGAATTGACGCGCGAGGCCGCGCTCGCCGCGGGCTTGCCGCAGTCGCTGGTCCTGCTCGAAGAGCCGCAGGCCGCCGTCTATGCCTGGCTGACCACCTATGGCGACAAATGGCGGAAACTGCTCAAGGTCGGCGAAACACTGCTCGTCTGCGATGTCGGCGGCGGGACTACGGACCTGTCACTCGTCGGCGTCGCACAGGAAGACGGCGAGCTCACTCTCCGCCGGGTTGCCGTCGGCAATCACCTGCTCGTCGGCGGCGATAATATGGATCTGCTGTTGGCACACCATGTCGCCGGCTTGTTCGCGAAGAAAGGCGTGCAGCTCGATCCCTGGCAATCGGTGTCGCTGTGGCATTCGTGCCGGGCCGCGAAGGAGGTCCTGCTCGGACCCGATGCGCCAAAGAAACATCCGATTTCGGTGCTGGGTCGCGGCAGCAAACTGATCGGCGGCACCGTGACTGTCGAAGTCGATCAAAAGTCGGTGACGGAACTGCTGACCAGCGGCTTCTTCCCGGAGTGTATGGCGACCGATCGTCCGCAACGGCCGCGGATGTCCGGCTTCCAGGAACTCGGGCTGCCGTACGAAGCCGACACGGCTGTCACCCGGCACATCGCGGCGTTCCTGCAGAGCCACGGCAATGAAACCGACGGGCCGGTCTGCCCGACGCATGTGCTGTTCAACGGCGGCGTATTCAAGGCGGACACCTTGCGGTCACGGTTGATGGGAACGCTGCAAAGCTGGTTTCCCGAATCCGCGCCGAAGGTGCTGGAAGGGACGCACGATCTCGATCACGCTGTCGCCCGCGGCGCGACTTACTATGGCTGGGCGAAGTCCACCGGCGGTGTGCGAATTCGCGGCGGCACCGCCCGATCGTATTATGTCGGCATCGAAACGGCGGGCCTCGCGATTCCCGGAGCCCCGCGGCCACTGCGAGCGCTATGCGTCGTCCCATTCGGCATGGAAGAAGGGACCGAACTCGATGTGCCGTCCGATCCGATCGGGCTCATCGTGGGCCAACCCGCGCACTTCCGCTTCTTCAGCTCTGCCGTACGGAAAGAAGATCAACCGGGATCGCGACTGACGGCGTGGACTGGGGACGAACTCGCCGAAACCGATTCGCTCGAGGCAACCTTGCCGCTCGACGATTCCACAGAAGAGCACTACGTCCCGGTCACGTTCCACACGCACATCACCGAACTCGGCACGCTGGAACTGTGGTGTGTCAGCACGCGTGGCAACGGCCGCTGGAAACTCGAATTCAGCGTGCGGCAGGATAACGAGTGATCTTCGGCTGCGAAGCGTAGGGCTTGTTCTGGTACGGTCCGCTGTTTCTCGTTCCCAAGCTCTGCTTGGGAACGTTCCGCCCCGAGGCTCTGCCTCGTCTTAGCGCATGTTCAGAAGCGGATGTCAGGCGAAGCAGAGCTTCCGAAGGAGGCGTTCCCAAGCAGAGCTTGGGAACGAGAAATCTTTGCGAAGATGGTCCGCACAGCCGACCCTACCTCCAATCACTCTTTGTGCGGGATCACGCGTGAGGAATCCGCCGGGCGATGCTCGGCGATCACGTCGGGGATGCGCTGCACTTTGCCTTCGCCGTCCACGCACGCCAGGACGCTGTTCGCCGTGGTAAGGAGCTGCTCTCCGCGATACAGGCGGTAGCTGTGTTCAATCTTCGCCGGTGAGACCCGTTCGACACGCGTGACCAACCGCAGCAGATCGTCATAGTGCGCCGGTGCGTGGTAGCGGCATTCCAGCTTCACGACGACCAGATACAGTCCCGATTCTTCGACCGCGCGGTAGTTCCCGCCTTGGGCCCGCAGGAGTTCGGTGCGGCCCATCTCGAAGAAGTTGATGTGGTTTCCGTGATGCAGAAATCCCATGGCGTCGGTTTCACAATACCGCACGCGGATTTCGATCTCGTGCTCCGTCAGCATGATCGCGCAGCAATCCCTTGAGACAAATCACCCAGCCGTGAAGTGAAATCAGCCGCAACTCGCGGTGACTAAAGTTGGCGCATCATACGTCCGGCTGCCTGACGAACAAGTGGTTGATTCGTTCGCCTTCGATAGGGCCAGTTGGTATAGCTCGCGGCCGGCTTCGGTCGGATAATCCCCGTTGAGGCACGCCCGACACAGCGACGTTTCCGACAGACCGACGCTGCGGGCAATCGCCGGAAGACTGAGGTACCGCAGGCTGTCAGCCCCGAGGGTGCGAGCCATCTGCTCTTCGACGGCGGGCGTCAGTTCGCCGCCCTGCAGATGCCGCGGGGCGAAGAGCTCCTTGATGGTCGACATATCGATGCCGTAAAAGCAGGGCGCGACGATCGGCGGACACGCGACGCGGACATGCACTTCTTTCGCACCGCCACGCTCCGGGTCTTTGAGCTGACTGATCAACGCCTGCATCGTGGTCGAACGGACAATCGTGTCTTCGACGAGCAGCACCTTCTTGCCGCGCAGCACTTCCGGCAGCGGCGTGTATTTCATGCGGACTTTGACTTCCCGCTTCGCGCCCCCTTCGATGAAGGTCCGGCCGAGATAGCGGTTGCGGATCAATCCTTCCAGCGACGGAACCTTGAGGGCATACGCCATCGAGTCCGCCGCCGCCTTCGCCGTGTCCGGCACGGGGACGACGATCGTGTCCGCGTCAGGAATCAGCGTTTCCTGCCGGGCGAGTTCTTCGCCAAGCCGCTTGCGGGACAGGTAGACGCTCCGTTCATCGAGCGTGCTGGCGACGTTGGCAAAGTAAATCCACTCGAAGAAACAGTGTGCGTGCCGGGGGCTTTCTGCAAACTGCTCGATCGTTAACTGGCCGTTCTGAATCAGGATCGCATGCCTCGGTGCGAGGCTGCGGATCTTCGACGGTGCGAAACCCATGTTGGCGAGCGCGACGCTTTCGCTGGCCGCGGCGAACATCGAGCCTTCGATCGCATAACATAACGGACGGATCCCGAGGGGATCGCGGGCGGCGAACATGTCGCCCTGAGCGTTCAAAAAGACAATGTTGTACGCGCCATCGAGCTTCTGGCTCAGACGACGCAGAATGTCTTTCATCGTCGGCCGCCGATCACCGGACAATTCCTGCGCAATCAGATGCAGCAGAATCTCGGTGTCCGTATCACGCGAGAGGTGGAAATTGCGCTGCGACAGAATCTCGTCACGCAATTCCTGCACGTTCGCGAGTTGGCCGTTGAACGCGAAGCTGAACCACTTGCTCTTTTCGATGTGCTGCCGCTCGAACGGCTGGGCATTGTTCACATCATCTTTGCCGCAGGTGGCGTAGCGGGTGTGACCGATCGCCGCGATGCCGCCGAGCGACTTCATCAGCGTGTCATACTCGTTCTGATGATTGAGGTGGAAGACCTCGGTGACGGTCCCCACATCTTTGTAGGTGTGCAGCAGTTCGGGCCGGTCGGGATCGAACGCGCTCATCCCCGCCGCGAGCTGTCCCCGGTTCTGAATTTCCAGCAGCAGTCGCGGCATCAACCGCGCGGTGTCGACCGGATTTTCCCGGGGGAGAAACCGACTGATTCCGCGTTCGGGGAGATGGTAAACCGCCGCAATTCCACACTCGTGAAAGAGATCGGCCATGCCGGTCCTTTGGCAATAACCCGGGTGCGGCCCCCTCCTGGGCACGGAATCTGTCTTCCTTGTTCCTTCATCATATCGTCCGACAACCCGCCCACCAACTCCGGAATTGGGAATTCCCCTTATATAGAAGTGTTCCCTGTCAGCAAGTTGTAGGGTTTGCCGAGTCCCCGAGGCGAACGTGCAACCGATGAGTGGTTCGCCTCGATGACTCGGCAAACCCTACGTGTTCCGCGGAAGAGAAGTCGATAGAATGCACGCCTTACAACTTCACATCAGACAACGCTTGATTGACGCAGTGAGTCTGTGCTGACGGAGCGGAGCGTACGGATGACGACGGCAGACGGGGAACGACGACGGCAGGTTCTGGCGCGGGCGAAAACCATCGTCGTCAAAGTCGGAACGAATGTTCTCTCCACCACCGATGACCGGCTCGACGTCAACCGGATCCGTTCGCTCGCCGAACAACTGCACGGCATCGTTTCCAGCGGCCGGAAAGTGGTTCTCGTCTCCAGCGGGGCGATCGGCGCTGGGATGGGATTGCTCGGCTTGAAGGAACGGCCGCGGGATCTGTCCCATCTGCAAGCCGCCGCCGCGACCGGACAGGCGCACCTGATTCACCTGTACGACGTGAACTTTCGCCAGTTTGGTTATCACGCCGCTCAACTGTTGTTGACGGCGAACGATTTCAAGAACCGCGATCGCTATCTGAATGTTCGCAACACGCTGCTGACATTGTCCGAGTTCTCCACGATTCCTGTCGTGAACGAAAACGACACTGTCAGCACGGAGGAAATCAAGCTGGGCGACAACGACCGGCTCGCGGCGATGGTCGCCAACCTGCTCCCCGCCGATGTGCTGATCATTCTGTCGGTCGTCGACGGCTTGCTGACCGGTGATCCGACTCTGCCCGACAGCCGCCGCATCCCGCTCGTCGAAAAGTTCGATGAACAGTTGCTGGAACTCGTCGGCGCGAGCAAAAGTTCACGCGGCACCGGCGGGATGAAAACGAAGCTCGACGCTGTGCGAACAGCGACCGCGGTGGGGACCGACGTGTTCATCGCCCACGGTCAACGGCCGAATGTGCTCGCGGACATTTTCAACGGTGAAGATGTCGGCACACTGTTTCTCGCCGAACAGGATGCGTTGCCCGCGTGGAAACGCTGGATCGGCTACACGCTGCCGCCCAAGGGCCGGCTGGTTCTCGATGATGGAGCGCGAAAGGCGATCGTCGACCAGGGCCGCTCGCTGCTGATGATTGGTGTCCGCAGTGTGGAAGGAGAGTTCGCGAAGGGCGAGGTCGTTTCGCTGTGTGATCTCGCAGGGAATGAGATTGCTCGCGGTTTAACGAACTACGATTCATTCGCCGCCCGCAGCATTGTCGGCAAGCGTGCCGAGGACATCGCGAAGGTACTCGGTTCCGTGCCGTATGACGAAATCATCCACCGGGATAATCTCGCCTTGCGTGTGTAAAGAACACGGCCGGTTAGGGATGCGATGCGATCCACGCTTTTGCGGCGGCGGTGAATTGTTCGCCGCGATCGGCAAAATTGCGGAACCAGTCGTAGCTCGCGCACCCGGGGGAGAGCAGCACCACGTCCCCCGGTTCGGTGTGATCGACGGCCCACGCGAAGGCGGCTGGAAAATCCGGCAACGGTTCCGACACCACGCATTGCCCGTAGGATGTCCTCTCGATCTTCGATTTTAATTCCGCGGCTGTCGTCCCCATCAGTGCAACCGCTTTAGCGCGACGCGCGATCGAGATCGCCATCGCGGTCAAATCGACCTGCTTGTCATACCCCCCGGCGAGCAACACGACTGGTTGCGAAAATGCTTCGAGACCAACAATGGCGGATTCCGGCGTTGTTGCTAGCGAATCGTTGTAAAACATCCGCCCCGCGGCTTCACCGATGAATTGCAACCGATGCGGCAACGCTTTGTATGTCCGCAGGCCCTGCTCGATGTGGTCATCGGTCGCCCCCCACGCAGCCGCGGCGCACGCCGCCGCCAGTGCATTAGCCCGATTGTGTCGTCCCGGCAACGACAGCCACGAGGGCAACGGTAGGGTGCGAAACTCGCCATCTTCGCAGATCAATGTCCAGTCATCCTTGCTAAACCAACCATCCCCGATAGCGTCCTCCAGCCCGAAGTACCGCTTGACTCCAGGCGCGGTCCAAGACCGCACTTCCGGGTCATCGGCGTTAAGAACAGCGATATCGGCGGGTCGCTGAAATTCCAGGATTGATTGCTTCGACCAGCGATAATCTGCGAAAGAAGGGTGCCAATCGAGATGGTTTGGACTGAGATTGGTCACCACTGCGACCCGCGGACTGACATGCAGCCGACGAAGGTACCAAAGTTGAAAACTACTCAATTCCAGCACCACGACATCGTCGGCCGTAATCTGATCGACGAGAGGTAAAAGGCTGCGACCGATATTGCCGCCGAGCCAGGCTCGCGGTCCCACCTGTTGCAGAATGTTATGCAACATCGCTGTCGTGGTCGATTTGCCATTGCTGCCGGTGACCGCGAGGATTGGGGCCGGATTGTGCTGCCAGAACAGATTGATCTCCGTGGTCCACGGAACCCCGGCCTCGTGCATCACATCGAACACGCGATTGTGCGGCGGAATCGCCGGATTGACGACGACCAATTCGGCGGTCGTGAAATCCTCGGGAAGGTGTCCCCCCAGGTGAAGCTGAAGACCGGGGATGTTGTTCAGTTCCTGCAATGTCGCCGCCATTTCGGATTCCGGCCGACGATCCGAAATTATTACCTTCGCACCGCGCTCGGCGAGAAACCGCACAGCTCCCGCACCGCCGCCGAACGCACCCAGGCCCATCACCGTCACGCGCCGGCCGCGGTAGTCACGAAAGGAGTGGTCGGGCATCATGGGAAAGTCTCAGTCATCACTCGTTTAGCCGCGACCCGCCAGGGGAGCGCGCTTTGCCGGAACGCGTTTCCATCGAGAGCGCTCCCCTACCGGGTCGCGGCTAAACGAGGGCGTGGAATTGTTTCCACAGTGTCGGAAACGCCGTAAAACATGGCAGCACGTGATCGGCGAGCGTGGCGTAGTCGGGAATCTCGCCGGGGGCGTACAGCACCGTGGGCATTCCCGCCGCGCGGCCGGCTTCGAGATCGAAACGGTAATCGCCAAAGAACGGCACGACGGTGGGAGCGAGCCGCCAGCGCTGGCAGATCGTGATCAGCCCCGTCGGATCGGGCTTGGGCGGGGCGTCATCGCGCGTGAGAACCTGATCGAACAACAACCCGAGGCGCTGCAGCACGCGGTCCGTCGATTCCCGTGAATTGCGGGTGAGGATCGCCGTAGGGATTTTTTCCTCGCGCAGAAATGACAGCATGTCCGCGACGCCGGGAAACAGCGTGGCGCGATCGGCTCCCGCAAGTTCATGTTCTCGCAGGATCGTTCGCATGCGGACTTTCGCCGGGCCTTCGGGAACCTCGGCGAGCGTTTCCAGAATCGGACGGCCGCGCGGCAATTCCATGTCTTGACGGATCAAATCGAAATCGAGCGCTGAGTCGATCAGCGTGCCATCGAGATCGAACACCATGCCCCGCACACGACTCATCCGAGATCATCCAGATGCCAGGCCGAATTGAGCGTCACCAGTTCAGTCTGCCCGGCGGTGTGTTGCAGCAGGTTGACACAGCAGTTGAGTTGCCGCAGTTTGCGGGCGTGCTTGAGATCGATGCCCACGAGTTCCGCAAGATACACACGGTTTGCGAGATTATGCGCGACCACGACAATGTTTTCGCCGACGTGCTTTTCGAGCAATTGGTTGATTGTCGGCCGCACGCGGTTCAGCAGATCGGTGTACGATTCTCCGCCGGGATGCGGCGTGGTGGTCGGATCAGCGAAGAAGGTGCGATGCCCTTCCGGGTCTTCCGCCTGAATCGCTTCCCACGACATGCCTTCCCAGCGGCCCACACTGCATTCGCGGAGTTCGTGCCGCGTCTGCACGCTGAGATTGTGCGGCCCGGCGATTGCCGCCGCGGTTTCCTGGGCTCGCAGCAGAGAACTGGCATACACGGCGTCGATCTTGAACCGCGACAGGAACCGTCCCACAGCTTGTGACTGCCGGCGGCCAAGTTCGGTCAGCGGACCGTTGATTTCACAGCCCTGTAGCACGAACGGCCGGCATTCATTCGGCGCGGTCGATCCGTGCCGAATGAGAAACAGCCGCGTCATTCCCGCGGGTGGTTTGTCCTGATAACGAGGTTCAATCATGTCGGTGAGTTCTTCTGGTTCTTTGCGAGTTGGCAAGCCACTCTGGCGGCAGCGAGGAATCCTTCGGCGGACGCTTTGCCCTGGCCGGCGATGTCGAAGGCAGTGCCGTGGCTGGGGCTGGTGCGGACAATCGGCAACCCGAGCGTGATGTTCACCGCGAGGTCGAAGCCGATCAGTTTCAAGGCGATATGTCCCTGATCGTGATACATCGCGACGACGCCGTCAAACTCGCCGGCAACGGCGCGTCGCAACAGCGCATCAGCGGGAATCGGTCCGGTGGCTTGAAGCCCCAGCGCCTGGCACGACTGGACCGCGGGTTCAATGAACTCGCCTTCCTCGTCGCCAAAGAGGCCGTGCTCGCCGGCATGTGGGTTCAGGGCACACACGCCGATGCGCGGCGACACCCCCAGCGATTTTAGAAAACTGTCGAGCAGGACAATCGTGTCGCGGATACGACCGATGCTCAGCAGTCCGGGGATGCTCCGAATGGATGTGTGCAACGTCACGTGAGCGACGCCGAGGCCGTTCGGTCCGCGCACGGCCGTTCCCGCCGGGAGATAGAGCATCATGGCGACTTCATCGACGCCGCATTCCGCTGCGAGAATCTCGGTGTGACCGGGGAAGTCGATTCCCGCTTGTCGCAGGGCTTCCTTGTGCAGCGGTGCGGTGCAGATGGCGTCAATCTGTCCCGCTAACGCCGCACGCGTCGCCGCCACGAGATACTGGTACGCGGCGCGACCGGCGGCGGCTTGGACAAGTCCCGGCGTGACACTCAGAACGGCGTCGTCGCTCGGATTCCAACACGCAACGCCGGTTGTGACGGTTTGCGCTGGATCGGCGACAGGTACCACGTCCAGGGGGATTTTTAACTCCCGGCATGTCCGTTCCAGAATCGCGGGATGACCCACCACCAGCGGCTCACAGAATTCGTGGATGCGGCCGGTGGTCAGCGCGCGGGCGATAATCTCGGGGCCGATCCCCGCGACATCGCCCATCGTCAAAGCCAACCGTGGCTTGGTCATGTTGTTTCCGTTTGAAGAGGCCCAGGGTGAAGAAACCCCCGGCTTCTTTTAAGCATACACATCGGCGCGGGAGAGAAAGACGCCTTGTTCATCTTTGGGGGAAAGCAACCGCGGTTCGATCTCGGGCCACGAGATGCCGAGCGCCGGGTCGTTCCAGAGCAGCGTGCGTTCATCGCCCGGAGCGTAGCCGGTGGTGCATTTGTAGAGGACATCCGCGAACTCGCTTAGCGCACAGAACCCGTGCGCGAATCCCGGCGGAATGTACAGCTGCCGGTGATTCTCATCGTTGAGTTCGACGCCGTACCACTGGCCGAACGTCGGTGAGGATTTGCGGAGATCGACGGCGACATCCCAGATCGCCCCGCGGATCACGAACACCAGTTTTCCCTGCGGCTGCGCGAACTGGTAATGCAGGCCTCGGATGGTCCCTCGGTGCGAACGCGAGACGTTGTCCTGCACCCACATGAGCGGCAATCCCGCGTCGGCATAACGCTGAGATTGAAACGTTTCGAGAAAGAACCCGCGCGTGTCGGCGAACACACGCGGTTCGATCTGGATCAAACCCGACAACGGGGGATGCACGATCTGCATCGCTACTTTACCGCGGGAGCGTGACGGCCAATGCGGTTAATCCGGCCGTGAATGTCGTTGAGAATCCAGTGGAACACTGTGAGGTGCACGCATTCCACGATCCCCATGTCATCCAGCGGCACGTGCAGGTTCTTCTTGGCCAGCGACTGCAGTTTCCCGCCCGAATATCCGGTGATACCCCAAGTGACCAGGTCGTGACGGTTGGCCCATTCTACGGCGTTGAGAATATTCGGGCTGTTGCCGCTGCCGGAGATCGCCACCAGCACATCGCCCGGCGACGCGAAGTTCTTGAGTTGCTCGACGAACACGCGGTCGAAGCCTTCGTCGTTGCCCCAGGCCAGAATGTACGGCGTGTTATCCGTGAGGCTGAGCACTTTGAGCCGCTTCACCGCATCGTTGGTGAAGTCCTTGCGATCCAGCGTACTTTTGCCGAGATCTTCGCAGAAATGGGACGAATTCGAGCCGCTGCCGCCGTTGCCGATGATGAAGACAAACTTGCCGTTTTGGTAGGCGGAATAGATGTCGTCGGCGAGGCCTTCGGTCTGGCTGAGATCCAGCGTTTCAAACACTTCCGCCACGCGACGGAGATATTGAGCCGGGGGAAGATGAGCACCAAGCATCAACGGAATTCCAAACGGGTGGAGGCAGGATCGATCGATTTCCCCGTTTGTACCTGAAGCACAGGGGAAAAGTCATCCCCAACAACGGGGCCTGTGGATGGGCCCGTCGCTTTGTTCATTCCTCCTGGGTGCGATAGAATCGTGGCTGTGAGAACAGATTCATGTCGGAGGTCATGGAATGGCGCCGCAGAAAGTGATCATTGACGCCGACCCGGGAGTTGGCGATGCCTTGGCGGTCTGCCTGGCGCTGCTCGATCCCGAGTTGGACGTGCTGGCGGTCACGGGCGTGGGCGGACGGATTTCTGCGGCTCAGGCCGGATCCAATCTGTGGTCGATCATTGAAGCGATTGATCCGCCCAAGCGACCACGCCTGGGAATCGCCGATTCGCCCGATTCACAGTATGAGCTGGTGCGCTTCAGTGAACGCTTTGGTGACGACGCCGATGTGACCCGGCGCCTGAACGGTGAACTGGGACTGGGCGACTGGGCGGTCGGCAGTGTGCAGCCGTATCACGCCAAGTCGTCCGCGAAGTTGATGATCGAAATCAGCCGCGAATTTCCCGGGGAAGTGACCGTCTTAACGCTTGGACCGCTGACCACGATGGCGTGGGCGATGGAACTCGACGCCGAGTTTCCCACGCGGCTCAAGGGACTGGTTTCTCTCGCCGGAACCGTGACGGCGCCCGGTGATCTGACGCCCGCGGCGGAGTTCAACGTCGGCTTCGAGCCCGACGCAGCCCGGAAAGTGTTGCGGCATCCCTTCACGAAGACGCAGGTTCCGCTCGATGTCGGTAACCGAACCACGCTGACCTTCAGCCACGTCCAGCAGTTTGATTTCACCGAGGCCACGCTCGGCTCGCAGCTGCTCAAATCGTTGTTGTCATTCGGTCTGCGGGCGTGTCATCAGCACCTCGGGTTGGAAGGTTTCGGCTTTCCTGAAGCCGCGGCGATTGCCGCGGTGTCGCGTCCATCGTTGTTCACGCGGCAGCAGCTGTCTGTGGATGTCGAGACCGAAGGGCGGATCACCCGCGGGATGACCGTTTTCGATCGCCGCCCGGTTCGCACGTGGCGGCCGAACGTGGACGTCCTCACCGATGGCGATTCCCAGGGACTGCACGATTACGTGATGACGACGCTGAAAAAAGCCACGTGATCGCCCTCTCGAAAATACAGAACACACCAAGGATGGTTTCATGACCGAACGGATTCTCAGCATCTCGGGTTTGCGCGGCATCATCGGCGATGGGCTCGATCCGGAATACATCACCCGGTTTGCGGCTGCACTGGGGACGATTTTCGACGGCGGCACGGTCGTCCTTTCCCGCGACGGCCGTAACACCGGGGAAATGATCAAGCATGCGGTGTTGTCGGGACTGCTGGCGACGGGTTGCCGCGTGGTCGATCTGGGAATTGCCTCAACGCCAACGTGCGGCGTGCTGGTGACGCATCTCAAAGCCGCCGGCGGGTTGCAGATCACCGCCAGCCACAATCCGATCGAATGGAACGGCCTGAAACCGTTTGCGTCTCACGGCGGTGTGTTCGATGCGGCGCAGGGTCAGAAACTCCTCGCGGCGCTGGAACAACCGCCGAAACTGCGGCGCTGGGACGGCCTTGGTTCAGTGGAATCGATGTCGAACGCCGCGATGGTGCATCTGGATCGGGCCTTGTCTCTGGTGAACGTCGGGGCAATCCGTCAGCGCAAATTCAAAGTCGTGCTCGACGTGAATCACGGTTCCGGAGCGATTCTGGGACCGCGGTTACTCGAGGAACTCGGCTGTTCGGTGACAGTGCTCGGAGGCACGCCAGACGGCCGGTTCGAGCATCCGGCGGAACCGCTCAATGAGAATTTGAACGATCTCGCCGCGAAAGTGCAGACGCTTGGTGCCGACGTTGGTTTCGCGGAAGACCCCGACGCTGACCGGTTGGCGATTGTGGACAACACGGGGCGTTACATCGGTGAAGAACTGACGCTCGCGCTGTGCGTCGACCACATTCTTTCCCGCGGGCAGAAAGGCCCGGTCGTTGTGAATGGCTCCACCAGTCGAGTCACGGCGGACCTCGCGGCGAAGTATGGCTGCGCGTTTCACCGGTCCGCGGTCGGGGAAGCCAACGTCGTCGCCAAGATGCGCGAAGTGAATGCTCTCATCGGCGGCGAAGGCAACGGCGGCGTGATCGAACCCAAAGTCGGCTACGTCCGCGACAGCTTCGTCAGCATGGCCTATGTTCTCGAAGGCCTGACGCAGCGACCCGGACCGTTGTCAAACTGGGTGGATCAACTCCCGCAATACACGATTATCAAGGACAAGCTGCATTGTCCGCGCGAACGGGTGACGGCCGCATGCGATGCCTTGCGAAAGGCCTACGGCGATGCGACGGCCACCGAAGGTGACGGGCTGCGTCTCGACTGGCCCGACCGCTGGGTGCAGGTTCGGGCGAGCAATACCGAGCCGATCATCCGCGTGATCGCCGAGGCCCCCGGTGACGCCGTGGCGAAGAGTCTGTGCGCGGAAGCCGTCCAGCTCGCCAAGGCCGCCGTGTCGTGATGAAACGCTCAGGAGACCCACGATTTCTGAACCGCGGGTCTCCTGAGTCGTGGACATCACCTTGACAACTCATCCCCCGAATCGCAGAATCCGACGCCATCTAGCCCACGCGGGCTTTGTCGTCATCATCACTCGATTTCAGGGAGAGAATCAGCAATGAGTGGACCGATCGTGCGAACCGGAACCAATCCGAAGTTCTGGTCGAACTGGGATCGCGCTTTCGGCAAGGGAGCCGCAACCGCAGCCGCGCCGGCGAAAAAGTCCGCCAAGAAGACCGAGGCTCCGAAAGCGGCGAAAAAGGCTGCCAAGAAGACGGCGAAGAAAGCCGCCAAGAAAAGCAAGTAACGATGCATCACTCGATCCCAGGCACTGCTGGGGATCGCCGTCTCGCAGCTCGGCTTCGTCTTCTCCGTCGAAGCGGAGCTTCGGGAAAGGATGTTTCCAGGCGGGGCTTGGGAACATGCAATGTCTCGCGCCTTCCGGTTCGACTGTGCCTCCGTTTGGCTGAGTTATCTCGTCTATTCGGCGGTCGCCGCGCCGGTTCCTGCGCTCAATGAGCCGCACTATCTCGCCAAGGCGAAGCACTACTGGCAGCCAGCGTGGTGTGCTGGCGACGCCTTTCTGGAATCGGCCGATGCCCACGTGGTGTTCTTTGCGACACTGGGGTGGTTCACCACCTGGTGCGCGTTGCCGGTTGCGGCGTGGATCGGCCGCGGAATTGGCCTCGCCGTGCTCGCCTACGGCTGGACCACGCTGGCACAGCGACTGACTGAGACCGCGTGGGCCGGCGTTACGAGCGTGTGGCTGTTCCTCACGTTGGCGGCGTGCGGCAACTGGTCGGGCGAGTGGCTCGTGGGCGGCGTTGAGAGTAAGGTGATTACCTACGGCCTGCTTTTTTACGCGTGGGCGAAGCTCGCCGATGGGCAGTGGACGACCTGTGCGGCCGCGTGTGGAATCGGCACGGCGTTTCACCCGGTGGTGGGGATCTGGGGCGTCCTCGCCACGGGAATGGCGGCGGTCGTGCTGCGATGGCGAAAGGTGATCACGTTACCGTCATGGATGACCCTGTTCTCCGCCGGTGCGGTGTTCGTCGTACTGTCGTTGCCCGGAATGATCCCCGTTCTGCGGATTGTGCTTGCTCCAGTCGACGAGTCCACGCGCTATGCCGCCACGTATCTGCAAGTCTTTTACCGCCTCGGGCATCATCTCGACCCGATGATTTTTCCGGTTCGTGCTTACGCCGGATATGCGGTGTTGACGCTGGTCTGGATCGTTGCCGCCGTGCGTGGACCCCGTTCTCCGCGATGGTTCTGGCTGCACGGCATCACCGCGGCGTCACTGCTGTTCGCGTTGTGTGGACTCGTCGACTGGAGCAAGCACAATCCGCAGAACGGGGATCATTCCGGGCAACGACAGTACGACGAACACCGCACCGGCGGAGAACAGGGTCATCCATGACGGTAACGTG
>DASRYX010000342.1:0-11409 GCA_035686985.1 Planctomycetaceae bacterium
CCTTGGACCAGTCCACGAGAATGAACACGAACGGCCACGCGGCGGCGATCCAGCCAATCGTGCCCCACAACCGCACGCGGCCGAAGTCCTTTTGCGCATCCTGAATATTGGCGAAGGCAATACTGTTCGTCACGGAGATCGTCGGCACGAAGAACAGGCAGTGAATCGCCATGCAGGCAAAGTACAGCCAGTAATTCTGAACCTGGGGTGTTTCCCCCTGAAAGGCCAGCCACGCCATGCCGCCGAAGCCGAGCATCGCCAGACCGCCAATGAGATGGCTGAACGCGAGAAATCGCTCGGCGGCGAAGTTCCGATCCACGAACTGATTGGCGAAGAACATCCCGATGATCGCGGAGACCGGAAAGGCGATGTTCAACCCGAACTGCTGCCATTCATCGAAGCCGAGTGCCCCGGCACCGAAGAATCCAAAGCTGGGCGGCAGCCACGCTCCCCAGATGAAGAACTCGAGGAACATCATCACCGACAGCTTCATCAGGACGGATCGCTGCATTCGGACACACCTTTGAGGCAAACGGCCGAGACGGATGCGGGGTTGCAGAGTCCATGATGATGCCCGGTCGGCGACCCTCGGGCAAGCGATCCCGTGATTTCCGCTGAGCGACGGGGTGGCCGTCGGAAACGGTTAGCGGTTCTCGAAGCGGACGACGCGGGATTGCGACTCGTTCCGCCGACGCTGAAGTTGAATCATCAGCCGTGACCCTTCTCCTGCGCCAAAGGTCCACCATTCCTCGACACCGCCGAGGGTTGCAACAATCGTTCGACTCTGCGGCTGGCCGATGCTTTCCTGCAGTTCCTTCGCCGTCATTCCAATGGCGATCGGCGATTCGCTTCCGGGCAACGCGCTGGGTTTGTTCACGGGTGCGGCGTTGACAATCGGCTCCCAGCGACCGCCGCGCTGTTCGAGCCCGAGATCCTTCATCCGCGAGAGCACATCCTCGGACAGCGGCTCGAGTTGGTGCGCGGCTTTGAGCAGCGCGATCGCCTTGGCGTCGTCCTTCAGCCATTGACGATAGTCGTCCGCGAGTGCGATCAACGTGGGGGCGTCCGCCTGGCTGGTCCGTTCATTTTCTCTGGCGGCTAACCATTTCCGCAGTGTCTCAACGGATAGCACGACACGGTTGCGCTGGCGGAACTGGTCGGAGAGCGCGAGCGCTTCCTGTCGTGACGCCTTGCCGATCTGACTCAACCGGTAGTCGAGTGCCTTGTCACGATACGCGTTCGCCAAGGCCGGTTGATCAGGTACCGCACTGGCGAGTTTCTCCGCGATCTCATTCCCGTTGCGGCCGTCGTTTGGAGCCTCGAGCGTGATGCGGCGAATCAGCACTTGTGCCGCAAAGACTCGCTGCAGTTGGCGCTGCTCCAACGGATCGGCGTCGTGGAAGGTCACTAACGGATCTTTGATATAGGCCGCGGCGAGTTCGTCCGGCCAGTTCGCGAGCGGACGAAACGCATCCGGCCAGACGTCACGCAAGCGGGCTTCCAACGCCGCGAGTGCCTGCGCTCCCTCTGGATTATTGACTGTCGCGAACTGCCACCAGTCGCGGAAAGCTTCATGGCGGAGGTCCTGGCTGACCGACGCCGGCAACTTGAACCCGGCGGCTTTATCAGCGAGCTTCAACCGTCCTTGGAAATCGTCTTTCGACACCGTACGGACTTCGCTGGCAATCCCGCGGGTGAGACACAGCCGGGCGGCGTCTTTCAGCGCGGCGTCATCGTAAAACTCACCGCGTTCACGAGCCCAGTCGGCGAGGGCATACCATTCGTCGGCACGATTTCCTTTGATCGCCAGCTCGCGTGTCTGAAACTGCTCCATGTCCGTCGGGACCGATTTGAGATTCCCGACGTCAAACGTGATTCGTCCATTTTCCTTCCGCAGGCGCCCGGAAAGCTCGACCTGCTTCGCATTCGTGGCGAGGCGAGCCAGTTCTTCCGTCGCCGTGAAGGTCAGATCGCATTTCTGCAGCCGGAGCTGATTCTTCAAGATCGACGCCATCCGGCCTTCGACCTGCATCGGCACGTCGAGCAACTTGTCCCACTCGGCTTTCGAGGCCTGCAGCTTCTGAACCGACCAAGTTTGCGCTGACACCGGCGATGCACCGACAGCCCACCAGCACACCAACGCCATTACGCCGCGAGCAAGAGGAGACCGCATCAATTGGTTTCCTTCGGCAAATTGATGGCGGTCCGCTGGGTGTCCAGCACGGCTTGCCACTGTTCGCGCTCGGCGGCATCGGTCGGCGGGGGAACCAGCCCGGCATAGCCGTCCGCGGAGGTCCACAGCAGCGCGGTGGCTGCACTCAGGACGATCACCGCATCAGCGGCTTGCCGTCCTTCACCCAGTCGAATGGTTTCCAACTGGGCCGCGAAGATCGCCCGTTGCGGTTGCGGCGCGGCTTTCGGCTGCGGCCACCCGGTCCCCGGATGCCGCGAGAACTCCATCCGACATTGCAGCTTACCGACGAGCATCGTGCCCTCGACGGTGAGCCGCGGCGATGAAACCCGGCTTTCCGTATCCGTGGATGCGAGCAGCGGTGCGTCCAGGAACAACCATTGTCCAGCGAGCCGGCGTTCGACCCGTGTTGTCAGGGACTCGCTCGATGATTCTTGCAAAATACTGAGCAGCGCGTCACTCAATGAAGACGAGAGGAGCGACGCCGCAGCCTGGGCTTCCCGCGCCCGCTGGCGAACCTGCTGCGAGATGGGATCGCTTCTTCCCAGGCGATCGAGCGACTGAACAGCGAGGGACAGTTCTGTCGATGCCGTGCCGAAATCGTGATCCGCGTAGGCTTTCATCCCCCGCTCAATCGCGGGTTCCACATTTCGGCGGGCATGCTCGAACTGCGACTGCCGCACCGCGACGGCGATCGTTCCGCCAACGGTCACGGCCAACGCGAGCACGATCAACCGCAACGGCGTGAAGAGCGTGCGCACCCGCTCGATCGCTGCGGCGGCCTGTTCGCGCGGCGAAACCGTCGGCGTCGGCTCGCGCGGGGGATCAAGGTCTGCGGCGAAGCTGGCGCGTTTTTTGGACTTCTTCTCACCGCGCCGATTTTCGGGCGAAGGACGTTCGGACTCTTTCCGTTTGACCGGGGCAACTTCCTCGCCGCGCATTCGCCGCGCCACGGATTCCGGCAACGGATAGGGACACGCCGGGAAGATGAACAGTCCACTGCCACAGCGTGAACAGACCGTTTTTTGCGGTTTTGACGCGCGAATTCCGGAGTACGTCATCCCACATTCGCAAGTGATGACGTAGAGTTGCGGAGGCTCCTCCCGGTGACCGAAGACCGCCTGCGCCTTCTGTAGCCATCCGGACGCCATCCGCTGGTTGCTCCCATCGAGCGCACGTATTCGTCGTATTATTCCGCCCTTGCGATTATTGACGCCTATCGGGAACGGGTCAATCAGGAGTCTTAACCGCGTGGAAAGATTCCTGATTGAGTCTACCGGCAGCGAAGAGATTGCGGCTTTCGCAGATTTACCTCCGATGCAACGGCTGTGTGTTATCGTTGAACGTCCCCATCACCGTTCGGTGAGGTTTTTTCGTTGTTTTGAACACGACGCGGGTTCCAACTTCAGCCGCGTCGCGAATGTCATGTGAATTCTCAAGCACGGTGACCGATTCCCTGCCTACGCCGGCGTCAGGAACAACCGACAGCATTGCCAATCGGATACACGGCGAGGAACCCCACGAATGACGGTGAGTCTGCACACGAAGCCCCGAAGACCCGAGACGGTGGTCCCGTCGTCGGCTTTGCTCGTGCTGCAGCCGCCGGGCCACCTGTTTCTCACGCCGCAACTGCTGACACCCGGCGAATATCGGATCGGATCGTCATCGGACTGCGACATCGTGCTGGAAGCGGACGGTGTCGCTGCCGAACAGGCGCTGCTCACCGTCGATGTCACGGGAGTCCGGCTGCGGACACTCGAAGGCCTGACGTGGGTCAATGATTTCCCGGTCACCAAAGCGGCATTGCGCCGCGGTGATCGCGTCTCGTTTGGTCCTCTCACCTTCACCCTCCGCGCTTCCACGCCGGATGATCTGCTGGCGTATTTGCCGTCACAAGACCTGCAACCGGTGGAAACGTTGCCACCGGAACCCCGGTCAACACCCGCGGTGATGAAGACGCTCGACACCGCGATCACTCACCTGGAAGCCGCACAGGCAATCGGTGAGCCATCGCTTGAGCCGGTCGCCGCAACGGCACCGATCGTTACGGAATTGGACACGACTCCCGTCGCTGAGGTCGTGACCGCCGACGAGGTTGCCCCGACAGTCGAAGTGGCCGAGGACGTTCTCGACGAAGAACCGCCGCCGCCGATCACACTGACCACGCCAGCGATTGCTGCCGAAGTCGCGGCGTGGCAAGCGGAACGGGCCGCTGAAACGGAAGAGTTACGCGTCCGGCAAACGGATCTGGCCATTCGTGCTGCCGGTCTCGAAGAGCGCGAAGCCCGGCTCGCGAGCTGGGACGATCGGCTCATCCGCCGTGAAGCGATTCTCGATCAGCGCCACGCAGAGCTGGATGGACAACGCACTGCGCTCGATCAACGTGAAGCCGCCCTCACCGAAGAACGGCTGCGCCTCGAGCGCATCATCGAGACCGCGCAGGCCGACCTCGCGGCGGAAGCCGAAAAGCAGGCCACCGCATGGACCGATTGGGAAACCACGCAACGCCGGTTGTCGGCCGAACTGAACGATGAATTCGCCGCGCTGCAGGACGTGGAAGCGGCGTGCAATGCCGCGAAGGCCCAGCTGCTCGCCGATCAGCAGGCGTGGTCCGAAACGCGCACGGCGTGGCAGACCGAACGCGCAGAGTGGGAAGCGCGGCGGCACGAGCAGCAGCAGCAACTTGTCGAATGGGAAGCCGAAGCGCAGCAGTTGCGGGACGAACTCGCCCGCGAACGGATCCAACTGGCCGAGCAACGAACCGAATTGCAAGCGGAAGCGTGTCAGCGTTCGACGGCTCACCGCGAACTGATTGCGGCGCGTCAGGAAACGCAACGCGAACGCCGGCTGCTGGCCGAACAGCAGTCGGCCTGGATCGCCGAGCGCGAAGCCGAGTGGCTGGAACTACGCGAACGGCGGCGGCGGCTGGATGTCGATGTCCGTGAAGTTGAAGAACTACGCCAGCAGACGCAACAGGCGTGGACGGAAGCCGAAACAGCGCGACAAGCTGCCCTGACCGCCGCATCGACAGAAGCGGTCCCGATCGCGTCTATCACCACAGCCATCGAAGAGACGGTGGCGGCAGGCGAGATCGAAGAATCACTTGATATCCCCCCAGTAGAAGAATCCACGGCGGCGACTGAGATCGTTGCTCCTGCCGAAGAGATTTCGCCGATTCCGACGCCGATGGCCACGGACCCGGATGCCATTCGCGACTGGATGGAAACCAGCTTCGATGACCTTCCGACGGAGACCGCACCGGTCGCGTCGACATGGTCCCCCGAGACGCCATTCCCTGCCACATCCATCTTGCCGGTTGCCGAGCAGTCCCCCGTAGAAGTGCTGCCCCCGGATGTTCCGCTCAGCAGCATCGCCGATCGATTCCATAATGCCTGGATCGCGCAAGCACCGGTGTCGAGTGACTCGGCGACCGATTCCGCAGTCAGCGCCACTGATGTGGAAGTGCCCACGGAATCGCCGCCCGCAACGACGACGTTTACTGAAGAAACTGAACCCGCCGCGGAGAAAGACCTGCACGCCGAGTTGGCCAAGATGTTCGGCCTTCCCGAAGACTTCGGCCATCACGCGGGTCATTCCGAAGAAGCCGCTGTCCCCGCGGACGATCCGACAGCTGAAGTTTCCTTCCTCGATGAGCCCGCGTACGAGTCCACCGCTTCCGAGACCGATGCCGAAAACGACGCCGAGGTCGCCGCGACTGACGAAGATGACGCCTGGCGGTCGCAGCTCGCCGAGGTATTGACGGCACAGGAAACGCCCGCGCGCATCGAACCGGCAACCACCACGCCGGGGTTCGCCGCTTCGACCTTTGTCACCCCGGCAGCACCACCTGTCGCGCCACCACCGGCCCCCGCACCGGAACCGCAACCGGAAGAAGATTCCATCGCGGCGTATATGCAGCGATTGCTCGCACGAAATCGGATGAGCGATTCCAGTACACCGACCGCTCCTCCCATCGAAACCATCACGGCAACAACGACCGTAGCGACTCGTTCTCCATCGCTTTATTCCGAAGATCCGGCGACTGAGAATCTCGGCGCGACAACGAACGAAGTGACGGAATCATCGGTGTCGCTGCCTGTCCCCGAACCGCGGCAGCGGGTCGACAAGGACGAAGTACGTGCCGCACTCCAGTCCTTCCGGGAAGTCGCGAATCTTTCCGCGCGCTCGGCGATCGCGCAGCACAGCACCAAGACGCTCCGCGGTGAAGTCACGGTGCAAGCGGTTCTCGCCGGACTGGCCGGAGTCGCCGCAGCGGCCTACTGGATGCCCCCGCTGTGGGGCGGATCGCTTCAACTTCTCCCCGGTGCGGGCTGCCTCATCGCGGCCGGCTGGATGGGCTGGCAGATTCGGCAATCGTTGCATCGCCTGCAGACCTGGAATCCGGGTGACCGTCTCGAAATCAACGATAACCCGGAGAGCAGCGAAGACGCCATGAGCGGCGAACTCATGGACGAAGTGACTGCGGCAGTGATCGATAATCGCCACGCGGATGTTCCCGTCGATGATGAACCCGCGCCGCCCGTAGCCGAAACGGTGACCGAGCCGACGGAGATCGGCGAACTCTCACCGTTCAGCGAACCCGTCGCCGAATCCTCCGACGATGCCAACGGTGAAATCGTTTCGTAGCGGTGTGGGTATGTCGCTGCATCGCTATTTCATGCTGCTCACGGTCATCACGCTGCTGGCGTGGGGACTGCGTCTGGGCATGACGGCCTGGTTCGTCGGACTGACAGCACCGCCCGATCCGCGCGACGGTCTGGATCAGCTGGATTACGATCTCTTCGCATACCGGATGAGCATCGGTGAAGGATACACCCTCGACGATGGCACTCCGTCCGCTCGCCGCGCACCGGGGACCTCGCTCTTATTGCTGCCGGTGTATCTGCTCTGCGGTCGATGCTATCTGGCGGCCCACCTGTGGATGACGGCACTCTCCGCCGCGACGTGCGCTGTTGGTGCGGAGCTGGTTCGGCGAACATGGGGTTTCAGCGTCGCGCTCGGGACCGCCGTCGCGCTCGCCGTCCATCCGGGACTCACGTACTACGCGATGTTCCTGTGGAGCGAGGCCCCGTTCACGTTCTTCGCCGCACTGGGAACATGGCTGACCGTTCGCAGCCTGGAAGCGTCGCCACACCGGAACCGTTGGTCACTCGCTGCCGGGTTAACGTGGGGCTTTGCCATCCTGTTGCGACCGCAAGTCGTGTTGATGGGGCCGATCGCGATCGTTATCTGGTGGTGGTCCGCCGATCGGCGACGGTCACTGTTTGTGCCGATTCTTGTACAGCTCGTCGTCGCGTGTGCCGTCACCCTTCCCTGGGTCGCGCGAAATGCGATCGTGATGCACATGCCCTGTCTGGCGACGCTCGTCGGCGGTCACACCTTCTGGGGCGCACACAATCCGGTCACGTTCACGAACCCGCAAGTCCGCGGGGACTGGGTTGGCCTCTCGCACATGGACAGCCCCTCACGCCAGTGGCCCGCCGGTGAACTTGAGCAGGAAGCCGCCGCGTGGAAGTACGCATGGGAAGACATTCGCGCACATTTGCCTTTACTGCCACAGCTGATGGTCGCCAAGGTTTGGCGGCTCCTGTCGCCGTTTGAGAACACGCCCAATCGAATGCTGTTCTGGGCGTATGCCGGCGCGTGGATGCTCACCCTGCCCGGCCTGGTATTCGGGTGCCGCGAACTGCTGAAACGCGAGCCGCTGCTTGCGGGAACAATCGCCGTCCAGCTGACCGCGACGCTCGCCTGCGTCATCCTCTTCTACGGCGGCGGACGCTTCCGGCACGTTCACGAACCCCTGCTCGTCGCCGTCAGCGCCATCGGCGTACAGCGAATGTTCCGCCACGCCACCATCCCGGCCCGCCTCTGCGTCCCCACCACAAACCCGACGCTCATCTCCACGACATAAATACGCCCGGAGGGATTCGAACCCCCGACCGGTGGATTAGAAATCCACTGCTCTATCCGACTGAGCTACGGGCGCGTCTGTTTGATGGGGTCCCATCATAACGAACCGTCGCCGGTGGTCACTCGGTCACGCGGAAGATCCGCCATTATTTTGGGCGAACGGCGCGGAGTTCGCTGCCGGTGGCGTCTGCGCAGCGCTTCCGTCATAATCTGGCGGGACGTAACTCTCCGGAGACGACTGTGGATCTCGGAGCGGGCTGGGAACTGCTCATCATTCTGCTGCTGATTCTCCTGAACGGCTTTTTTGCCGCCGCGGAGATCGCCATTCTCACAGCCCGCCGCGGACGTCTCGAGCAACTCGCCAACGAAGGCGATGGTGCGGCCCTGATCGCCATGGAACTGGCGCAGGACGCCGACCGCTTTCTGCCGACGGTTCAAGTCGGAATCACCGTAGTCAGCACGCTCGCCTCTGTGTACGGCGGTGCACGCATTGAGGAACAACTCGCGATGTGGATCGCAACGGCCTCGTGGCCGTGGCTCGTCGCGAACAACCACACGCTCGCCATCACTATGGTCGTGGGCGGGCTGGCGTTCTGCTCGCTGATTTTGGGCGAGCTCGTACCCAAGCGCGTCGCCCTGCAGAATGCCGAACCGCTTGCCCGGGTCGTCGCTTATCCGATGCTGTGGTTGCAGCGGCTGACACGGCCGGTGATCTGGCTGCTGCAGTTCACGACATGGATCTTTCTTCGCATGCTGGGGCAGGATGCCCATCGCAAAGCCACCGTCTCCGTTGAAGACATCCAGCACCTGATCGACGCCGGCACCGAAGCCGGCATACTTGGACACTCGCAATATAAAGTCGCAAAGGAAGCCTTGCGGCTCGGCGGACGCACGCTGTCCGAGTTTCTCCGACCGCGGATCGACATCGACGCCATTGACATTGATACGCCGTCCGAAGAGGTCGTCGGCTCGATCGCGATGTCCGGATTCTCGCGCGTCCCCGTGTGCGAAGGCAACATCGATCACATCATCGGCTTCGTCTACATCAAAGACGTCTTCCTGCAGCAGTATCTCGGTCGGCCGATTGATCTGCGACGACTCGTGAGACCGCCGCTGTTTGTGCCGAAGACGTTGACCGTCACCCGCCTGCTGGAGCTCTTCAAGGAGAACCGCACGCAACTGGCGATCGTGCTCGACGAGTACGGCGGCACACAAGGAATGGTGACGCTCGAAGACGTCTTTGAAATGCTCGTCGGCGACATTCACGATGAGCACCGGCAGGATCACCGCCGGGATGAAGAAGCCAAGACCGTTCGCAGAGACGACGGTTCCTGGCTCGTTGATGGCCTGGTTAACCTCCACGAATTGCAACAGACGCTCAATGTTCCGCGCTGGTCCGAACCGCCGCCACGCGGAGTGGGAACGCTTTCGGGTCTGGTGCTGGGAGTACTGAAGCGCCCGCCGAAAGTTGGCGATGTGCTCGAGTGGAGCCATCTGAAAATTGAAATCGTCGACATGGATGGCCCGCGGATCGACCGCCTGCTGGTGCAGCCGCCGAAGACCGAGCCGAACGCGGAAGCGGAGACAACGTAGCACAGGCGAGCGGCGCGGCGTCAGCCCGCCGAGTCGACGACTTTGTAGATCATTGCTCTCGTTCCCAAGCTCTGCTTGGGAATGCCTCTTCCGGAAGCTCTGCTTCCGCTTCCTGCATTCGGAAAATGAGGCAGATCCTCGAAACCAAGACGTTTCCAAGCAGAGCTTGGGAACGAGAAACAGACGCTCGCCCCTCAGACGAAATCCGACGACGGCATGTTGCTTCCGTAGAGGAATTCGAGCTTCAGCAGATTCTTCGCGATCAGCGATTCCACGAACGTCGGCAGATAGCCGGTCGGGTGCAGCACGTGGCCGTCGCGAAAGTTGTAGATGTCGCGCACGATGAGGGTGTTCAGATCCGCATCGTAACCGGCGATCTCCGCGATCTGCGACACGCGCCGCTGACCGCCGGGTAAACGGATGATCTGCACCACCACATCGATCGCCGAGGCAATCTGCCGGTGAATCGAAATGACCGGCAATTCGACCGCCATCAGCACGAGGACTTCGAGCCGCTTGATGACATCTTCCGGGCTGTTGGCGTGTACGGTCGTCATGGAACCGTCATGGCCCGTGTTCATCGCCTGCAGCATGTCGAGTGCTTCAGGACCGCGGCATTCCCCGACGATGATGCGATCGGGTCGCATCCGCAGCGCATTCTTCACCAGATCGCGAATCGTGTACTCGCCGACGCCTTCAACATTCGCGTGCTTCGACTCCAGCGTGACCACGTGATCCTGATGCAGCTGCAGTTCCGTCGTGTCTTCAATCGTGACAATGCGGTCGCGATGGGGAATAAAGCTCGACAGGATGTTAAGCATCGTCGTTTTGCCGGTTCCCGTGCCACCGCTGATGAGCACGTTCCGCTTGTCGACGACGCACGCGCGGAGAAACATCGCCGCCGAACGTGTAAGGCTGCCCATGTCGATCAGATCATCGACCGTGAACCGGTGCGCGGGGAACTTGCGGATCGTCAGACACGGTCCGCGAATCGCCAGCGGGGGAATGATCGCATTCACGCGTGATCCATCCGGCAGCCGCGCATCGACGAGCGGCTGGCTCTTGTCAATCCGCCGCCCGACCTGGGCGACAATCCGCTCGATGATCGATTCGGTCACCTTATCGGAGATAAACCGCCGCCCGGACAACTCAATCACGCCGTCGCGCTCGACGTAAATCTGATCGCTCTTCACGACCATGATTTCACTGATGGTGGGAGCGCGAATCAGATCCTGCAGCGGGCCGAAGCCGAAAACCGTGTCTTTCAATTCCTTCTTCAGTGTCCGCTGAATGATGTATTTCCGCAGCTCGCGATGCAGATGCGGCCGCACGAGCGGGAAGACTTCCGCGAGGTGACTTTCCACGCGGGCGATGCGCGCGGATAGGTCCGGCAGGTCTTCCAGCTTCAACTTCTCCCGCGCGAAGATCAGCAGATTGTGCAACTCCGCTTCGCGCTCGGGGACCAGCGTCGCGGGGATGTCGAACTCGTTCATCGTCAACCGCGCGAGGCTGACCATGTTCGCCGCGTCATTCTCCAGAATGAGCTGGTTCACCAGCAGGTCGCGGAGCGTCAACCCGACGACTTCTTCGAGCAGCGGCTCATTATCCGGCCCCCACAGGTTAATCTCGCGACACACGTCCTCGATGTTGTTTTCCAGCAGCACGATCGTCTCGGCGGTGCCGGTGCGAGTCTG
>DASRYX010000343.1:0-9093 GCA_035686985.1 Planctomycetaceae bacterium
CCGCTGCGTTCTTCACGCGGACGGGCTTCGTTCACGGTGAGCGTCCGGCCCTGGAAGCTGGCGCCGTTCATTTCATTGATGGCCTGCTCTCCGCCGTCCGACATTTCCACGAACCCGAAGCCGCGCGACCGGCCGGTTTCACGGTCGGAAACGACCTGGGCGCGAGCCACCGTTCCAAACTTGGAAAACGCTTCGCGGAGGTCATCCGCTGTGGTCTGATAGGGCAGATTGCCCACGTACAAATTCGTAGCCATTCGTCATCCTTTGCGAGCCAGAAAGGCTCCTGTCACTGAGTCGACGGGACCAACCCCGAACGGGGCATAAGGAAGAGGGGACTGACCGATAACCTGACCGTCAAAACATTCTCACCGGACCGGACATCGTCGCGACCCAACCGCTGCCGATGCCGATCGCCGAATTCTCGACGAGCCTCGCGGTGACCTATGCCGAGTCGCAACCGGTTCTCTGTTTGATGCGCGCGAGCGGGCGCGGAACACATGAGGATCGCGGCTGTCACTGTCACGAGGTTCCGTTCGTCGTCTTCCCCGTACAGCAACCCGTGTCGCCATACGTGAACATGGTTATCGCAAGATTTTTTTCCGTTTTGAAGCCCATTTCTGCGATTTTTTCTGGTCCCCGTGAAGTTTTTCACTGACGTTCTACATACGGACAACTACTGATACCGGCGCGTCTTTGAGTCCATTCTGTGAGCGGCAGGGCGCTAGCCGCCGGTGTCTTTTCAATGAAGACAGATTCACCGGCGGCTAGCGCCGGGCCGCTCACAAGAACCGTCAATCGCGATCGAGCTTGCGGACCGTGCCGCCGAGTTGTCGTGTGCGACCGCTGGAAGTTTCCAGCCACAACGCCCCATCCGCATCAATGCCGCGGCACACGCCATCGAGATGTTTTTCACCCGTGGTGACCCGCACCCGGCGGTCCTGCAGGGCACAGTAACGCGCCCATGCTGTTGGCAGATCGAGCTCATGATTCACACGTTGCCGGGCGAGATGGGACCAGCGCTGCAGGACTTTCAACAACACGGTCGGCAACGGCGGTGCGTCATTAAGCAGATCGACCAGCGAGGTCGCAATCGCCTGCAGATCGGCGGGGGCCTCACGAAACGAGTTGCCGACGTTGATGCCGATGCCGATCACCAGTCGCTGCGGTTGCCCCGGCGGGACTTCGACGAGAATTCCGCAGATTTTGCGGCCATGCACCTGCACATCGTTGGGCCATTTCAAGCCGATCGAGTGAGCCGGGACGAACTCGCTCAGCGCTTCCGCAATCGCCAATCCGGTGAGCACCGACACCTGTGGCCACATCATCGCCCGCAGGCCGGTGCTGGCTTCATCCACGATCAGCGAGAACGTCAACGCTCCCGGAGCCGCCCACCAGACGTGCGCCCCGCGGCCGCGCCCGGCGGTCTGCGTTTCCGCCCAGATGAGCCGTGGCAGTTCCAGGTCCGCCTCCGCCGCCCATTCGAGCGCGAGATCGTTGGTCGACCCCAGCGCCGCAAACCAGTCGGCCTTGCGCACCAGCGTCTCGCCCTCGATCCGCAGCAAAGCATCCACAACGGCGGGAGGCAGCACGGCGGTCAAGATGCGTCAGATGGTCCTAGGTTGTTTAGCCGCGACCCGATAGGGGAGCGCGACAATCGGGCAATCGTCGGCCCAGCGCTCCCCTGCGGGTCGCGGCTAAACGACGGTCGAATGCGGAAGGTTTGAATTGAGCAACTCACGTCCGCGCGGCGACACGACGATTCTAACTCCCCGCTCATCATCTGCAACCACTTGCCACTTTGCGAACCGCGACCGCTCGCAGCACCGACTTCCCATTCTACGTGTCGTAATCCCCATCCCACGGCGGATAGAACGCCATGTAGTTTCCCGGCTCGGCGGTCACTGTCCAGTCCTCGTCGTCTTCTTCGGGAGGTTGGGCAATCAACCCAAATGTGGTTCCAAAGGATTCGTGTGAGAAGGGAACCACCTTGATGTCACCAAATTCAACGTCGCCAAGCTCACTCAAGAAACTCTGCTGAACCACTTCTGCTTCGGAGTTCTCCAAAAGAGCGTTCCCCGGCGGTTCGCCCGTTGTTCTGCGACCGAGATCGTGCAACTTGACGTCAATACATTGCCCGGCTTTGTCGAATAGATACCGGGCAACGAAATCATTTCCTTGAGGAACGAACGGCTGAGTAATAAAGAATTGCTTTTCATCTTGGGTACGACCAACGAGACTGGCGTAGAAGTCGTCATGGTTGATGCGAATGTGTTTCGGTGGTTTGCTCAAACGTGAGTCCTCACTGGAGTCGATTTTTAACACATGTAGTCTTGATTGATCACCCTCGGCCGTAGTGGCAAGTGAATTCTAACCCCACGCTCTTCGACCGCAACCGTTTTCCAACTTCGTTACTCCAACACGTGAGGTTGCATGCGATCCACGTCCCCATGCGTCCAAAAGAGCCGAACTTCAAGGTCTTGGCCGTCGGCGTGGTGCCGACTCCGGCCGCATGACGCTAACAGCGGTTCCAAGTCGTCGGACTCAAAGTCCTCGCTGTATCCCATGCCACATTCCGGGCAGCGCCATACGAGATGCCGCGTCTCGCCCTCGGTTCCGAGCAACTCGGCTCTAACATGGGCGGGTTCTTTGGGGCGCACCATCAAGACCATCCCCGGCTAGCGGCACTAACACACCGTAAACCTATTTCTTCGGCTCATACCGCAGGACCACCGCGCCCGAGGGAAACTCACGCCGGCCGACGAGTCTCAAATCGACGTACTTCGACAGCCCCGCGAACAATGTCGGACCGTGGCCGGCGATACGGGGGTGCACGACGAACTCGTACTCGTCGATCAATCCCAGCTCGGCGACCGCGAACGGGAGCGTTACACCACCTAAAAAGATACCGTTGCCGGGTTCCTGCTTGAGTTGTTCGACGGCCGTTCGCAGATCGCCGCGGATGAGTTCTGCGTTCCAATCGACGCGGTCCAGCGTGCTCGACACGACGTACTTCTTCGCGGCGTCGATCGTCCGGGCGAACGGATGCATCCACTCGGCCATCCACTCCGGCCACACCCCCGTCGCCGGCAGCCGCCACGCGGACTCCATCATGCCGTAGGTGACACGCCCGAAGAGCAGCGCGTCGGCCTGCGCGAGTTTCTCGGCCCAGAACCGATGTAAATTGGCATCCACGATGCCCGCCCGATGATCACAGCACCCGTCCAAAGTCACGTTGATGGCATACCGCAGTGGTCGCATGGCGTGTTCCTGAAGCCGTCCGGATAGCACTGGCCAACGTGCTTTTCTCGGTGTGCCACTGGTGCGGCCAGTGCCTGCTTGATTCACCGATTATGGACCGGGACGGGCATCAGGAAAAGACACAGGCAGAGCCAGTGCCACACACAGTTCTTCCAGTGCCACCCACCCGACGCACCCTACAAAACTAATCCCAGAAGTTGAATACGACATCCCCGACACGGCGAGGTTTCCAGTAGTGGGCCTGGTCGATCTCCGCGGGAAGCAACCGTTGAAGATCATCCGGGCTGACAGCTTTTTCCAATTCATCCCGGCTCAAAACCTCGTACTCTCCAATTTTGTTAAGCAGGTTTGCTAGTCCTTCGCAGTCCACGAATTGCAGAGAGCGGGTATCTCCATCTCTCGCAGGAATCGCGAATCCGACGACTGGAAAATGACAATTTAACAAAACCGCTATCGGACCGTCAGCAAGTTCTATAACGGCCATAACGAAGTTCGTTACAACGTTGTCGAGACGAGGACCGTTTCGCAGGACCCGCCCGCCAATCAATCGAGCAGCATCGTGGCAATGAGTGTGGAAAGCTTTAAGATCGCAGATTGGTAACGGCGGATCATTGAGATGCCTGAACCCGGTTATTCCCCTGCAAAGCTCCATAATTTTCATCCAGTCTTGTAGTTCCGTAAGGTGCGTCGTAACGCACCACAATGTTGGACCAACCCCCCGATTCAAAATCGGTGCGTCGCGACGCACCCTACATAGTTATTGGTAGTCACCGAACCGGATAACACCGGTTGAGCCAACCGTTGATCCCGTTTCGCCGCGACCCGATAGGGAGCGCGACGAATTGGCAACCCGCGCTGTGTCATCCGCGCAGCGCTCCCCTGCGGGTCGCGGCTAAACGGTGGTTAACACTGGTTTTCCTCGCTGTCCACGCGGATTTCTCCCTCTCCCAAAAATCGAGAAACGCCCTCTTGCTCAACGGTGGTACCAGAGTGAGTCTCTGATCATCACGTCCAACGCGACGAGATGAGGGAAACAGAGATGATCACTCGCGAAGAACTGTTGGCGACCCTGCGGCGGTTGGCGGGCGAACACGGGCCGGACATCACGCTGTATCGCTTTCGCGAAGAGACGGGGATTTCGCGTCATCTCGTGTATGACCGCTGGGGGAACTGGACCAATCTGCGTATCGCCGCCGGGCTGCCGCGACGCGTGACGATCGCCCCGGTTTATACCGAGGACGAACTGCTCGGCGAGTTCCACACCGCTGTTCACCAGATCAACCGGTATCCGACGCTGGGCGAATTCTCGCGATTGTCGGACCGGTGCTGGAACACGATCGACCGCCGCTTCGGTCCCAAGCCGCAATTCCTCGACCGCTACCGTGACTGGCTCGAACCTCAACCGGCGGAGGCCCGGCCGCCATTTCTCGCCGGTATCGAACGGGACTGCGAACCGAGCGTGGTTCCCGGACTCGGAGTGCCGCGCGAAACCGTCCCGCCGCCATTCGATCTGTCCTCGCTGCTGGACGACCTTCCGTCATCCAGCGAACCGGAACCGGGCCCCGTCCCGCCAGCCTGGTGGCGCGATGTCTTTTCGAAATCGTTCAAGCCCTTGCTGGTGCTGATCGCGTTGTGCGCGGCTCACCTGACGGTCCCCGATTCGCCGCCGGCGGACTCTACGAAACGAACGTCGTTTAGCCGCGACCCGTCAGGGGAGCGCGACGATGCGGCCACACGCGCGGTGTTATCCGCGCAGCGCTCCCCTGCGCGGGTCGCGGCTAAACGGTTATTGATACGTCAACAGCAAATCCCCGGTCGCGACTTGGACCCGGGGACGCACGAGAACCTGGGCGATTTTGCCGTCGGTTTCGGCGTACATGTTGGTTTCCATTTTCATGGCTTCCAGACTCAGCAGTTTCTGGCCTTTCGTGACCGTGTCGCCCGGTTGGACGGCGACGGTGACGACCATGCCCGGCATGCTCGCACCGACGTGCTTCGGGTTCGCGGTGTCGGCTTTGACGTTCGCCGCCGCATCGGGCTCGAGGCTCTTGTCGACCAGGGTCACATCGCGCGGCTGGCCGTTCAGTTCGAAGAAGACCGTCCGCTTGCCGTCCGGATGAGCGTCGCCGATGGTGAGGAACCGCACGATCAGCCGCTTGCCGGGCTCGATGTCGAACGCGATTTCTTCGCCCGATAGCGTTCCATAGAAGAAGACCGGCGTCGGCAAGCCGCTCGTGTCAGAATACTTCTGCTGGTGGCCGATGAATTCTTCGTAGACCTTGGGATAGAGCACCCACGTCACGACATCGCGGCGGGTTGGTTCGCGCTTGAGGATGGCCCGCACCTTTTCCGTGGCGACGTTCCAGTCCATCGGCGCGAGACTTTCCCCGGGGCGACCCGTCACGACCGGACGGCCGCGCATCACGCGTTCGACGACCTTCGGCGGGAAGCCGCCCGGTGGCTGGCCCATCTTACCGCCGATGAGATCGATCACCGATTCCGGGAACGACAGGTCGCGGGACTCGTCGAGAATGTCCTCGGACTGGAGATTGTTGGCGACCATGAAGAGGGCCATGTCACCCACGGATTTCGAGCTGGGCGTCACTTTGACGATGTCGCCGAAGAGCTGGTTCACGGCGGCGTAAACCTGGCAGACTTCCGGCCAACGCTCAGCGAGCCCCAGTGCCTTGGCTTGTTGATACAGATTCGTGTATTGACCGCCGGGCATTTCGTGCTGATACAAGTCAGTGGTTGCAGGCAACATTACCGTTTCGAACGGCTTGTAGTAGTCCCGCACCACTTCCCAGTACCGCGCGAGTCCATCGAGATGGTCGCCTTCGAGACCGGTCGCGCGGTCGTTGAAGCGCAGGGCTTCGACGAGGGCGTTGAGGTTCGGCTGCGAGGTTCCGCCGGACATCGGGGCGAGCGCGGCATCGGCGATGTCGAGACCGACGCGGCTCGCATTGAGAATCGACGCGGCCTGCATCCCGGCGGTGTCGTGCGTGTGGAAATGAATCGGGATGCCGATTTCCTGCTTCAACTCGCGGACCAGAAGCTCGGCGGCGTCCGGCTTGCACAACCCGGCCATGTCCTTGATGGCGAGAATGTGGGCTCCCATCTTTTCCAGCTGCTTGGCCAGTTCGACATAATACTTCAGGTCGTACTTCGGCCGTTGCGGATTGAGAATGTCGCCGGAATAACAGATCGCGGCTTCGCAGATCATGCCGCTCTCGATGACGGCGTCCATCGCGACCTGCATGTTCGGCACCCAGTTGAGCGAGTCGAACACACGGAAAACATCCATCCCGGCCTGAGCCGCTTCTTTCACGAATTCGCGAACGACGTTATCCGGGTAGTTCGTGTAACCCACGGCGTTCGAGGCGCGGAGCAGCATTTGAAACAGGATGTTCGGAATGCGTTCTCGCAACTGGGTGAGTCGGTCCCACGGGCATTCCTTGTTGAACCGCATGCTGGTATCGAATGTCGCGCCGCCCCACATTTCCAGCGAAAAGAACTGCGGCGCGAGTCGGGCATACGCATCGGCGACCTGCAAGAGATCATGCGTGCGGAACCGTGTCGCGAGCAGCGATTGATGCGCATCGCGCATCGTCGTGTCGGTGATGAGCAAGGGTTTCTGTGCGAGAATCCAGTCCGCGAATTTCTTCGGGCCGAGTTCTTTCAACTTGTCGCGCGTGCCTTTGGGGATCGGGCTGTTCAGATCAAACTCCGGGACCGGCGCAATGTGCCGGGGGACTTTCGCCGCGATCGCTTTATCGATGCCGCTCGCGCCGTTGACGATCGTCTCGCCGAGGAACGTCAACACTTTCGTCGCACGATCTTTGCGCGGCGCGAACTGGAACAGTTCCGGCGTTTCATCAATGAAGCGCGTCGTGAAGTTCCCTTCGATGAACTTCGGCTGCGTCATGACTTTGATGAGGAACGGGATGTTCGTCTTCACACCGCGGATACGGAATTCCTGCAGGCAGCGTTCCATGCGTTTGCAGGCGTCGATGAATCGCCGGCCGCGCACGGAGACCTTCACCAGCAGCGAATCATAGAACGGGTTGACGACCGCGCCGGAGAATGCGCTGCCGCTGTCGAGCCGGATGCCTGTCCCGCCCGCGGACCGGTAGTGCGACACGCGGCCGTAATCGGGCATGAAGTTGTTCGCCGGGTCTTCCGTTGTCACCCGGCACTGGATCGCAAAGCCGTTCGTTTTAATGGCAGATTGATCGGCAAGATCGATCTCGGGATCACTCAAGGGCGAGCCCTGCGAGATCAGAATCTGCGTCTTGACGATGTCCACCCCGGTGACTTCTTCCGTCACCGTGTGCTCGACCTGAATTCGCGGATTCACTTCGATGAAGTAGAATTTTTCCCCTTCGGTGTCGTAGAGGAACTCGACGGTCCCCGCTGCGTAGTAGCCGACACCTTTGCCGATCTTGATCGCGGCGTCGCAGATGTCCTGGCGGATTTTCGGATCGAGGAACGGGGCTGGGGCGATCTCAACGACTTTCTGATGCCGACGCTGAACCGAGCAGTCGCGTTCCCACAGATGGACGAGATTCCCGTGCTTGTCGCCGATGAGTTGCACTTCGATGTGCCGCGGTTGTTTGATCAACTTTTCAACGAAAATGTCCGGCGATCCGAAGGCGTTCATCGATTCGCGCTGGGCCTGTTCAAACGATCCGGCGAACTCGGCTTCGGTCGGGACCATGCGCATGCCGCGACCGCCGCCGCCCTTCGCCGCTTTCAGAATGATCGGATAACCGATCTTCGCCGCGAGGGCTTTGCCGTCATCGGTATTGGCAATCGGAGCAGTGCTGCCGCCGAGGACCGGCACGCCCGCTTTCTTGGCGATTTCGCGGGCGGTGATCTTGTCGCCAAGCTGTTCCAGCACGGTCACGCTGGGGCCGACGAACGTGATTCCGGCTTCTTCACACGCGCGAGCCAGGTCTGGATTTTCCGACAGAAAGCCGTAGCCGGGGTGAATGGCGTCCACGCCGGCATCTTTGGCGATGCGGATGATGGCGGGAATGTCGAGATACGCCCGGATCGGTTCGCCCGGTTTCCCGATCATGTACGCTTCGTCGGCTTTGAACCGGTGCAGCGCATAGCGGTCTTCGTGCGTGTAGATCGCGACCGTGCGGATGCCAAGTTCGTGGGCACTGCGGCAGATCCGAATGGCAATTTCGCTACGGTTGGCGACAAGCAGCTTGGTAATCGCGGGCATCAGTGAGGTCGATCTCGAAGAGGGTGGGTCAACCGGGCGGTCTCGGCGAGCCATTACCATACTTCACCGGACGGACGCGCGGCAAATCCGCCTCGCTGGCGCTTTGCGGACACCAGAATTCGCGCTGACTTTCAGGCCTGCTAAGCGCAAGCGCGGTCGGAACTTTCTTGAATCAATGATTGCCCGTTCGACTCCTGATCCTTACGATAACGTCACACATCTTCTTCCGCGGATCACGAGGTGTCCGATGTCGATTCAGGCGGACTGTCCGGAGTGTGGAAATCAACACCGGGTGAAAGACGAGATCGCCGGGAAACGCTTCGCGTGCAAGAAATGCGGGGCGGCGGTCCGTGTGCCACAGGCGGTGAGCGCGGCACCGGACATCGACTTCCCCGCACCGCAGAAAGCCGTACCGGCGAAGCGCGACTCCGACGACTTCGACTGGAGCGAACCGCTTGGCGATACGGCGGAGACTGCGGAAGCGGAGTCCGTGGAGGACATGCCCGCGTTGCCGCCGGTCAGCCGCAAAAAGAAAAAGAAGCCCGTCCGACAGGTCGCAGATGGCGATGCTGACGACAAAGACGACGACGATGATGATGGAG
>DASRYX010000344.1:0-5991 GCA_035686985.1 Planctomycetaceae bacterium
ACCCGTCTGCTCGGGGGCGGAAATTCAGGTTGATGGTTCGCCGCGCTGGGATGACCTGGAGCGGCTCGCCGCGTCGCTGAACCGTCCGACGCCGATTGATCGCATCGGACCGCAGCGATTCCTGGCCCCGCTGGCTCCCCCGCTGGCGGCGCGTGCGGAAGGTTCGTGTGTCGATCCGAGAGGAATAGACGACGGGTTCCTCGGCTGGCGGACGGCTTGCGAGGCTTTGGTCGTCGAGGGGGCCGGGGGCTGGCTTTGCCCGTTAACCGAGACGCGCAGCTTCGCCGACTGGGTCGAGCAATGGCGGTTCCCCGTGCTCATCGTCGCGCGGCGTGGGTTAGGGACGATTAATCACACGTTGTTGACGATTGCGGCGATTCGCAGTCGCCGACTGCCGATCATCGGCGTCATTCTCAACCAGTCCACGCCGCAGGACGATGATCCTTCCGTATCGGACAATGCGCGCGAAATTGAGGCGCGTTCGGGAGTTCCCGTCCTTGGCGAACTACTTTGGAATCAGACCGAATTGCGGCAGGGCGATCGGGCTGTCAGAATGCACTGGTGGTCACTGATGCGTGAGCCGGCGAGCGAGACGGGCCGTCGCGCGAATGGGGAATCCGTCCGGTGAAAGACGCGACAGATGCCGTTTGAGGTCACATGCGGTCAATGTCATGGGCCGCTGCTGGTGGAGCAAGGGGGCGTGGTTGTCGCCTGTCCCACGTGCGGCGCCCATCTGGAAATCCACGCTGAATCGCCTCAAGAAGCGGGCGAGGAACCGGTCGAAGCCGTGACCACCGACGCGGAGGCGTCTTCCCCCGCGGTGCATCCTCCCGTTGAAGAGGGTGTCTTGAACGAATCCATTCCGGTCGAAGAACCGGAACAGTTCATTTCGCATAGTTCTCCGTATTTAAATCATCTGGCCTCCCTGCCGGCCTCGTTGACCGAACCGCCGGAACCGCCGGATTCGTCGGCGGGAGTCGCTACGGAACCGGAGACTCCAGCGCCGATCGTTGAGGAAACTGCGGCTGCACCGGTTGAAACACCACCCATTGAAGTTGAAGCGGAGCCTGATGCGGATCCGCTTCTTGCGAGTCCGCCCCCCAGCGACGTGGTCGCCCCAGCGCCGCCGGCGGTAGAACCGGTGACGCCCCGTGCCTTTTCCAGTGTCAGCGCAACCGCACCGTCAATGTCGTTTGGGGGCGGTGACATATCCCCCACGTCGCCCAGCGACACGACCGTCGCCACCACGCCAAGGACTGCTGAAGTCGTCTCGAAGCAGATGTTCTTTTACGTGGCGACCTATGCCAGCGCCATGACGCTGGTCGTGCTGTATCTCGTCTATTCGATGTTCACGCATCGCGAACATGCCCTGGAAAGCCTGCCGGACATCGAGCCGCCGATGCAGCAGGGCAAGATCGGGATGAAGACGGCGAAACCCAGTGACGAAGTCCCGCGTGGTCATGTGCTCCGGTTGGGCGATTCCCAGCGGTTCGGCAGTGTCCGTGTGACGCCAGTGAAGATCACCCGCGGGCCGGTGGCCTTCGAGCATCTCTTCGGCGATCGCAACATGGTTCGCGATCCGTCGCGCCCGGTCTATAAGTTGTGGCTGCGATTTGAGAACGTTTCGCAGGATCAGGAGTTTGTCCCTCTTTCCACTCCATTGGTTTACAAGCGGCACGCGACCGGTCTCGGAAAATACAAGACTAATAATTTCCTGGCAGCAGAAAAGGAACGGGCGAAGAAGAACGGCGATATCTATTACCTGTTCGGTTTGTCCGAAAACAGCGAGTTCGCCCTCGCCGGGCAAAAGCTCGATCAGCCGCTGCCGCCCGGCGGCACGTGGGAAACGTTTCTCGCTGCGGAAGACACGCTCGACGCCATCGACGGCGACTGGACATGGCGGGTGTTCTTTCGCAAGGGCTACAATCCGAGATCTCACCGCGGCGTGACAACGGTCATTGATGTCCGGTTTGATGACAGAGATATTACCGCCGATTCAGATGTGTCGAAGGCGACGTGACGGTTCGAATCTCTATATTTCATCAGGATGCGTGGATGGTTTTGCGGTCGATGTCACTGTTGTTGCTGTTGGGTTGCTCCGCAATCAACGCCGCTGAACCCGCGGTGCATTATCCCGACCATTCACAGCTCTTGATTATTCGCGATGCCGGTGGGAAGGGACGGCCGGTCACAACACCAGCCGACTGGGCCGTCCGCGTGGCCCACATTCGCGCGAACATGGAACTCGTGATGGGGCCGCTGCCCGATGCGTCCCTCCGTGTGCCGCTGGCTGTCGAAACGGTTTCCGAAGAACGCACGGCGAAATATCTGCGCCGCAAGATTCGCTTCACCCCGGAACCGGACGATCGTGTACCGGCGTGGTTACTCATCCCGCACGATCTGCCTGCGAGCAAGAAATCCGCCGCGATGCTGTGCCTGCATCAGACCAACGGTGCTCTCGGTAAAGATGAACCGGCCGGACTCGGCGGACTGAAATCGCTGCACTACGCACATGAACTCGCTGAGCGTGGCTACGTGTGTCTCGTTCCGGATTACCCGTCGTTCGGCGAATACCCATACGATTTCAAGACCAAAGGCCAGCACTTTGCCAGCGGTTCAATGAAGGCGATCTGGAACAACATCCGCGCTGTGGATCTACTCGCGTCGCTACCGCAGGTCGATGATCAACGGCTAGGCGTGATCGGGCATTCGCTCGGTGGGCACAATTCGCTCTTCACCGCGGTGTTTGATGAACGCTTGAAGGCGGTTGTGTCTAGCTGCGGCTTCACACCGTTCCACGATTATTACGGCGGCAAAGTCGCCGGGTGGACCAGTGACCGCTACATGCCGCGGATCCGGGATGTTTACGAAAATAACCCGGACAAGATTCCGTTCGATTTCTATGAGATTCTGGGCGCCCTCGCGCCGCGCGGGTTCTACTCCAACTCGCCCGTCAACGACAGCAACTTCGACGTCGGCGGCGTGCGGAAAGCTTTTTCGAAAGCCGACGGGGTGTACCGGTTGTTCCATGCGTCGGGGCAACTCGTGCTCGCGACGCCCGAGGCCCCGCATGATTTTCCAGAAGCGCAGCGCAAGGCTGCTTACGAATGGCTCGACGGGCAATTGCGAAAGTGATCGCTCACTTTTCGGATTCGCTGTGAGATGCCACAATCAGGGGCATGAATGCTCACTTTGCGACCCGCTTACACGACGCCATCCGTTCGAAGAAAACCCCCGCAATGGTCGGTCTCGATCCGCGGCTGGACTGGCTTCCCGCGGAGATTCTGACGAGCGCCCGGCGGGACCATGACGACCCGCAGGCGGTTGCCGCAGCGGCGTTTGAAGAATTCTGTGTGCGGATCATAGATGTCGTTGCGCCGCTGGTTCCCGCGGTAAAACCGCAGGCGGCCTTCTTCGAAGAATATGGTCCCGATGGCTGCCTCGCGCTGGCCCGCGTGATTCGGTATGCCCGCGCTCAAGGACTGATCGTCATCGCGGATGCCAAGCGCGGCGACATTGGCACCACCGCAGAAGCCTATGCCCGCGCGTATCTCGCTGGCGCGGACTCGCAGGCGGCTCCATGGGGCGCGGATGCGCTCACTGTGAATCCGTATCTTGGAGCCGACACGCTGGAGCCGTTCGTGAAGGTGGCGAACGAGCGCGGGGCCGGGATTTATGTGCTGGTAAAGACCAGCAATCCCGGCGCGGCGACCTTCCAGGACCGCCTCACCGACGGCCAACCGTTGTTCCATCGTGTGGCGGAAGTCGTCGAGCAGCTCAGCGCCGCCTCAGCGGATAGCGGCGGTTATGGTCCCGTGGGTGCCGTGGTCGGGGCGACGTATCCGGCCGAACTGACCGAACTGAGACGCCTGATGCCGCACGTGCCGCTGCTCATTCCCGGTTATGGAAGCCAGGGTGGAACGGCGGCGGATGTCGCCGGAGGCTTTGATTCGGCCGGCTTAGGCGCGGTGGTCAACAATTCGCGCGGGATCAACTTCGCCCACCGCAGTGGAAAATTCGCGGTCGAATTCGGCGAGCAGCGCTGGGAAGCGGCTGTCGAAGCAGCGACCCGGCAGATGATCGCCGACCTCGCCGCACATACCCCGGCCGGGAAGCTCACCGGTCCTTGACTATTCGCTCAGCCGACTTCGGCCCAGATCACCAGCTCCACGGCGGCGTCCAGCGGAAGTTCGTTGGCACCAACCGCAATGCGTGTGTGACGACCTTTGTCGCCGAACGCCTGCACGAGCAGATCCGACGCGCCATTGATGATGGACGGCTGCTTGTTGAAACCTTCGGCGGAATGCACATAACCTTCAACGCGCACGATCTGTTTGACCTGATCGAGATCGCCAATCACCGCCTTAATCTGGGCGAGTGCGTTCAGTGCACACAACCGTGCGGCGTGCACGCCGTCTTCTTCGTGCAGTTCTTTACCGAGCTTGCCCTTGAACATCAATTCCTTGCCGACCATCGGAAGTTGGCCGCTGGTGACCACGACGTTGCCGAAACGAATCGCCGGGACATACGACGCCACCGGCGTCGGCGCGGCGGGGAGCGGATGACCCAGTTCCTGCAATCGCTGCTCGACACTGCTCATTGTCCGGCCCTTCGTTTAGAATGCGACGCGGTGAAATCCATGCCCGATTCTACCGCAAACCCGGCTTGGTCGGCGACTGACCGGTGTTCCCTCCTGCAGGACAAAGACCAGCGCGATGAAATACCGCCTTCTTGGACGCACCGGCGTCAGCGTTTCGGAGATCTGCCTCGGCACGATGATGTTCGGCGGCCCGACCGACGAAGCGGAATCGACCCGGATCATTCACGCCGCTCTCGACGCGGGCATCAACTTTGTTGATACCGCGGATATGTACTCGACCGGCAAGTCGGAAGAGGTGACGGGCCGCGCGCTCAAAGGTCGGCGGGACAACGTGATTCTCGCGACCAAAGCGTGCAATGTGATGGGGCCGGACCGCAATCAGCAGGGACTCAGCCGCCGGTGGTTGATGCGGGCGCTCGATGACAGCCTGCGCCGTCTCGGAACCGATTACATCGATCTCTATTACGTACACAAACCCGATCCGACGGTGCCTTGGGAAGAGACGCTCCGGACGCTGGACGACATGGTTCGTGCCGGGAAGATCCGTTACACGGCGGTCTCAAATCATCGCGCCTGGAAAGTCTGCGAGGCGCTTGGCGTCAGCGAGCAGCACGGCTGGGAAAAATTCGCGTGCGTGCAGCCGTTGTACAACATCGTGAACCGCGACGTCGAAGTCGAACTGCTGCCGCTCTGTCAGGCGAAGCAGCTCGGCGTCGTGACATACAGCCCGCTGGCCCGTGGCATTCTCACCGGGAAATACCGGTCCGGCCAACCTTTCCCCGAAGGCAGTCGCGCGGCTCGAAACGACAAGCGGATGAAGGAAGCCGAGCTTCGTGACGCCAGCATGGAAGTCGCCGAGCAGCTCACGGCTTACTGCGACAAGAAAGGCGTGGCGACCTCCGCGTTCGCGCTCGCGTGGTGTCTGGCGAATCCGATTCTGACCTCCGTGATCATCGGGCCGCGCACGTTCGCCCAGTATGAAGACAACATCCGCGGAGATGAAGTCACCATTACCGCGGAAGACGAAGCCTTCGTGGATTCGCTGATCCCGCCGGGCGAACACAGCGGCAGAGGTTTCCAGGATCCCGCGTACCCGGTTACCGGCCGCGGACGATAGATCACCAATAGCAGAAAATTCGGCTGCCCGATACAAAACACAGGGACACGTACATGTCAGCGTCTGCAACGCTTCAGGATGCCCGCACGATTTCACCGTGGATCGTGGATCTGCGCCGGCAGCTGCATCGCATCCCGGAATTGAAGTACGAAGAAGTCAAAACGAGCGCCCTGGTTCGCGCGACGCTCGATGAACTCGGCATTCCGTATGTGGCCGGAATCGCGGGCACCGGAGTCGTCGCGACCGTCGGCCCGAAGTCGGGCCCGTGTGTGGC
>DASRYX010000345.1:0-4890 GCA_035686985.1 Planctomycetaceae bacterium
AGCGGCCTCTGACCCGGAGACAAACAAGTCTGTCTCAGAATCAAAGACCCCACCGACCGTTAACGCAGCCGGCCCTGGCGGGCCGACGCGGTGCAAGAACACAGGGTTTGTGCCGGCGTACGTTGGTGAACCAGAGTAAACCCTGGTTCGAATGTCCAAAGACAAGTTCCTCGTACGTCCAGCAACCGCACAATACCGTGCAAAGCTGATCCTCAAAATCCACCAACCAGATTGTCAAAGAACAAATCGCCGCCGCAAAGGAAGTTCTCCCTCACGTGGCGAAGCACGTTGTGCAGGGGTGATTCTAGCGTCGTGAAACCGGGCGTCAATCGTCCGGCAAAGAAAAAATTCATTTCGCGCAGAAGTTCCTTCGCTGTGGGGAATATCGCTCGTCTCAGTTGCTCTCTACATGTGCCTGATTGCATCTGTGTGGCAATTGCCTGCCGCTTTCCCGGAGAGGAATCTGATTTTATGAAACGCATGTGTGCTTTGGCCTTGCTGGCCGTTGCGGGACTAGGTTGCGGTGAACCAACGAAACCTACGGCGGCACCCGCCGTCGACAATCCAGTGCCGCCGATGACGAAGCCGCTCGTGCCCCCGACCGCGACTCCCGCACCGGGCGAAGGCGCTCCGGCTGAAACGACGACTCCGACGCCCGCGGACAAGCCCGTCGAAGATCCGGCGAAAGCCGACACGCCAGCTCCGGCCGGTCCAACCAACCCGTAAATAACGGCGGAATGTCCACCGTTACGAATTTTGCCTTTTTTGAATCTGGAGAAATTGTGATGCGTAAGTTCTCTGCATTGGCTCTGTTGTCCGTTTTGGCCCTCGGTTGCGCTGAGCCGACGAAGCCCGCTCCCGCCCCGGCTCCGGCGGCCCCGAGCTCTCACGCCGCGCATGATGCCATGCAAAATCATGCCCCGGCTCAGCCGGCTGAACCGGCCCCGGCCACCACCGACGCGCCGAAGACCGACGCCGAGCCGGCTCCGGCCACCACAGAAACGCCGAAGACCGATGGCGACGCCACGCCGACCCCCGCTCCGGCCAAGCCGGAATAAGTTGTCGAGACTAGACCGCCGGATGTAATGACGTGCGGACGAGCAGCTTGTGTAGCTGCTCGTCCGCTGTCTTTTTGATACGCTGCCCTACTGTTGCCCAGCAATCTGGACCGGAGCTGCCCGATGGTCGGACCGTACGGACTCACCAAAGCCGAACTCGACACACCTCTCTTATGCGTCGATCTGGATGCGTTCGAGCGGAATCTCCGATTCATGTCGCAGACGGTCCTCGCGGGCGGAAAAACCTGGCGGCCGCATTCGAAGGGGCACAAGTCACCAGCGGTGGCCTGGCGGCAGATCCGCGCGGGGGCGATCGGCGTGACTTGTGCAAAGGTCAGCGAGGCCGAGGTGATGGCTCAGGCAGGAGTCCGCGACATCCTCATCGCCAACGTCATTGCCGGCAGTCACAAGGTGGAACGTCTCGCATCCCTCTGCAGTGCCGCCGATCCGATCATCTGCTGTGATCATTTCGCTCAAGCGGAACCAATCGCGGCGGCGTGTCGTCGCCGTGGAGTCACCTGCCGCGTGCTGGTCGACATCAACATCGGCATGAACCGCACGGGCTGTCGGCCGGGGATGGACGCGGTCGACCTGGGCGAAGCGATCACAAAACTCGAGGGTTTGGAACTCGTAGGCATCATGGGTTACGAGGGGCATCTGCTTCGAATCGCCGATCCCGCTGAGAAGGAACAACAGATTCGCGGTGCCTTGGATGTCCTCGGCCATTGTCGTGAAATGTTCCATCGCCAAGGCCTGCGATGCGACATCGTCAGCGCCGGTGGCACCGGGTCAGTGACCATTACGTCACAAAGTCCTTCCATTACCGAAGTGCAATCGGGGGGTGGTATCTTCGGCGATCCGTTCTATCGCGAGGCCTGCCAAGTGGAGCCGATCACCCCCGCGTTGACCGTTCTGTCGACCGTGACGAGCCGCCCTTCCCTTGAGCGGGCCGTGCTCGACGCCGGCCGCAAGACGTTGAATCCGGAATTGGGATTTCCGAAGGTCGCGGGACATGCCGACGCGGTCGTCGCGTCGATGAGTGCGGAGCATTGCACGCTGAGCCTGGGGCCGCAGTCGCAGGATCTCAAGATCGGCGACCAAGTCGAACTCGTGGTCGGTTATCACGACTGGACCACGGTTCTGCACGACCAGTTCGTCACGTTCCGGAATGATCGAGCCGAAGGTGTGTGGCCGATTCTGGGACGTGGGAAACTACAGTAATCGATCGAACAGTCCCGGATTCGTGAGCCGCTGGGCGAATTTGCGGCCGGTGACCGAAAGGGGAAACTGCGGGAAATCGCGTGGGGCGACCCAGCGCAACGAGTCGTCCCGATGCAACCGGCCCTTCTCGACACTGGCCGCAAAGCATCGCAGTGTGATCCGGTACCGCGTGACGCCGTGCTTGAACGTCGCGATCTCGTCGCCGAGCGCGATCGTCAGTCCCGTTTGTGCTCGCACGCCGTCGGCGATCGTCCCCACCACACCCGCGTCGTCATCGACGGGGTAGCGCGGAAAGTCCCAAAGTCCCGCCCAACGTTCACCGGGAGCGCGCTGTCGGAGCAGAAATTCCCCGCGGCGATGTATGGCAACGGTCGCTTCGGTGACTTCAGTGATGACCGGCCGGACGACAGGCCGCGGGATTTCGTTCTGCTGACCGGCCTGGAACGCGACGCACCACTTCTGCAGGGGACATTCGGGACAACGCGGTGACTGTGGCGTGCAGACGGTGGCACCGAGATCCATCAGCGCCTGATTGATCGCACCGGGACCAAACTCCGGCGTTGCGGCGTTTACGAATTCGGCAGCGGATGACCACAACTCGGCCTGCCCGTCCTTCGAGCGCGGATCGCCGACGTAGCCGATCAACCGCGCGTGCAATCGCAGGGTGTTGGCCTCGATGATTGCCGCCCGCTGATCGAACGCGAAAGACGCAATGGCTCCCGCGGTATAACGACCGACTCCCGGTAACGCTTCCAACGCGACGGCGTCTGATGGGAATTGCTCTGACAACTCGCTGACAATCTGCCTAGCCGCGCGATGCAGGTTGCGAGCCCGGCTGTAATAACCGAGACCTTCCCATAGCCGTAGCACGGCCATTTCGTCGGCCGCGGCGAGTGACTGAACGGTCGGAAACGCCGTGATAAATCGCTGAAAATAGGGCACCACGGCGGTGACGGTGGTCTGCTGCAGCATGATCTCGCGCAGCCAGACACGGTACGGATCGCGCTCTCCCCGCCAGGGAAGTTCGCGACCGGAGCGTTCGTACCAGCGCTGCAAGGCGGAAAGGCGTCCGCGCGGTCCGCTCATCACAGTTCCTGACCGGGAGCCCGGTGCGGCTCAAACATCGATACGGGCTGTTGCTCGGCCGCCTGCAAGGCGGCTTGCGCGAGTCGATACAACTCGGCCTGACTGCGCACACCCTCATGGCCGTTGTCGCCACTCATGCGTTCGTAACGTCCATCGGGCAACAGTCGGCGACCTTTTGCGGTGTCCTGCAAATGCAGTTTCAGAATGGACATCAACCGATTCTTCGCCGCCGGTTCTTCCACCGGCACGAGCAGTTCGACCCGGCGATCGAGATTGCGCGGCATCCAGTCGGCGCTGGAAATGAAGAGACGATCATCACCGCCGTGATGGAAGTAGAGGATGCGGCTGTGTTCCAGGAACCGGTCGATCACGCTGCTGACGGTGATGTTTTCGCTCAGCCCAGGCACGCCGGGACGCAGGCAGCATACGCCGCGGATACTCAACCGGACTTTCACGCCCGCCTGTGACGCCTGATAGAGCGCTTCAATCATTCGCTCATCCACTAAGGCGTTGAGCTTAATCAAAATCAGCGCTTTGCGGCCCTGCTTCTTGTGCCGCGTTTCCACATCGATCATCTCGAGGAGATGATCGCGCAGGCTGATGGGGGCGGCTTCGAGTTTGCGGAAGCGCTGTGGTTGCGAGTAACCGGTGATGGCGTGGAAGAAGCTCGTGGCATCGGCGCCGAGTTCTTCATCGCACGTCATCAGGCTGGCATCGCTGTAGATGAGCGACGTCTGCTCGTTGTAGTTCCCGGTGCCGAAGTGCATGTACCGGACGATGCCCTGCGGTTCGCGGCGGGCAATCAGGCAGATTTTCGCGTGAGTTTTCAGGCCTTTCACGCCGTAAATCACCTGCACGCCGTTGCGTTCCAGATCTTTCGCCCACTCGATGTTGCGGGCCTCATCGAAGCGGGCTTTCAGCTCGACCAGCGCCGTGACGTACTTCCCGTTCATTGCGGCGCGCTTCAACGCGGCGACAATCGGACTGCGTGAACTGGTGCGGTACAACGTCTGTTTGATCGCGAGGACATCGGGATCAACCGCCGCTTCTTCGATCAACCGGACCACTGGCTCGAAACTTTCGTAGGGGTGATACAGCAGGACATCGCGCTCGGCGATGGTTTCAAACAGGGACTTGGCCGGATCAATCTGCGGGCTGGCGACGGGAGGCCACGGTTCGTCCTTCAACTGTTCGAAGCCCTGCATCGAGGTGAGCCGCATGAAGGCGGACAGCTCGAGCGGACCGGGGATCAGAAACACGTCATCTGCATCGACCACCAGCAACTCTTCCAGAAAAGCCCGCGTTTCGGCAGACACCTGCTGGGCCATTTCCAGGCGGACGCACGCGCTGACTTTGCGGGCGTCGAGAATCTCCTGCATCCCCGCGAGCAGGTCGACCGCCGAGTCCTCGCGCAGCTCGACATCCGCATTCCGTGTGATACGAAACGGAACCGCTTCCACCACGGTTTCGCCGGGGAAAAACTGCCCGACGTGCAGCATCACCAGATCTTCGAGCAGGATGTAGT
>DASRYX010000346.1:0-2185 GCA_035686985.1 Planctomycetaceae bacterium
GTCCCTCACCGGCGGGCAGATCGATTATCTGCTCAACCGCCTCTTCAACGAACGACAGCAAAAGGGATTGCTCGCGCGGCCCAACACGCATGAACTGCAGCGGATCGTCTCCCAGTCCCGGCAACTCGCGCGGAATTTGTTCGATGATCTGCGAGAGCTCCGTGAGACACGCTGCCCACAGAACGGCCGGTTGCGCGCGCCGCCGGACATCGACAACTGCGTCACACCGTCGTTGAAACAACTCGGGGCGGCGATTCTTGAATTCGCGCAGACGCTGCAAAAAGAAGAGGAAAAGATCGAGTACCTCGCGGCGGCGGATCGCTGCGCCAGCTGGGCCGATTCGCTCCTCGCGTGGCTGCAACAGAACCCGCCGGACAACGTCTACTGGATCGAAGCGTTCGGTCAGGATGGCACCCGCACCAAGTTGATGTCCGCCCCGATCGATGTTGGGCCAGTCTTGCGCGACGAACTCTTCAACAAAGTCGATGTCGCGATTCTCACCAGTGCCACTCTTGCCGTCGGCCAACGCAATTTCGATTTCATCCGGCATCGGCTCGGGTTGACGAAGGCCAGCGAACTGCGGCTCGACAGTCCGTTCAATTTCCGTGAGCAGGTGAAGCTGGTCCTCGCTGAGAACATGCCCGACCCCGGCACCGAACCGCAGGCGTACGACATTGCCGTGTGCGAGCGCGTGCGGCGGTATGTGGAATGGACGCAGGGCCGCGCGTTCGTCCTCTTCACCAGCTACCGCATGCTGCAGAACTGCGTGCGGCGGTTGATGCCGTGGCTCACCGCCGAGCGTTACGGTGTCTACGTGCAGGGCGAAGACATGCCGCGGAATCTGCTGCTGGAAAAGTTCCGCCGCGACACCAAAGGCGTCCTTTTCGGAACGGAAAGTTTCTGGCAGGGCGTGGACGTCCCCGGCGAAGCGCTGCAGAACGTGATCATCACCAAGCTGCCGTTCAGCGTCCCCGATCACCCATTGTTGGAAGCCCGCGTGGAAGCGATCCGGGCGCAGGGGGGCAACCCGTTCAACGAGTACCAGGTGCCGGAAGCGGTGATCAAACTGAAGCAAGGCTTCGGCCGCCTCATCCGCACCCGCAGCGACACCGGCATGGTCGCGATCCTCGACCCCCGAATCCGCACCAAAGCCTACGGCCGCCTCTTTCTGCAAAGCTTGCCCGAGTGCACGGTGATCAGTGACTCCTGATCGACGGTCAGCGTGGGGTGGCTGGGTTAGAGTCCGCGACAACCCAGTGAGAAGCCTGCGTGTTTCTGGGGCGGCGAAGACTTCGCCCCAGCCACCCCTCGAAGACTCGGCAGACCCTCCAAGACCGGGTCGCACAGTGCCGAAGGTCGGGGCCATCGCGTCCGTCAGCACGATCAGCAACCACAGCCCGACGCCGATCGTCCCGCGGCGGAGCCAGGCTTCATCGATGATATCGAGCCCCGGCACCGCGGTCGGTTCGTACCCGACCGGGCAACCTTCGAGAAACTTCGGCGACTCTCCCGGACAGTGGGCGGCGAGCCATTCGCGATACTGATGACGCACGTCCGTGGTGCTGCCAAACCGGGTTTCGAGCGTCTGGAAACACCGGTCGGACAGCCGATTGAACTCGGCGTGAGTCGGATAATCGTCGACATCCACGGCCGCGCGATGATACTCCCTCAGCAACTCGTCGTTGGAGTACACGGGGCCGGGATGCGACCGCACCGGCAACCCGGCGGCCCGCCGCAAATTGGTCCAGCTCCCCCAGCGGTCATAGATGTAATAAGGAGCAATCCCGGTCTCCCGCCGGAAGGTAAAAACGGTCACATTCGGCCCGTGTCGAGCCGCCAGCGTCTGCAACGCCTCCAGCAACGATTCGCGCGTCGGCTTCCCCATCGCCATCCTTCCCCAACATCCCGGTCCATCGGTGAGAGTGGTCACATCCCTCCCCCCTATTCACAGAGGGGGTTGCGCGCGATTTTTCGAATTCCCGCGTGAGAGAATGTTTGAGAAGCGAGGAATGCTGTTTTAGCGTGTTGAAGAATCCGGCCCGAGAAACGCGGGTGGCCGTTGATCGGTGGATGATCCTGAAACACGTTGAGTAATGGTGTGGCTGGGTTGGAGTCCGCGACAACCCAGTGAGAAGTGACGCGTGTCTCTGGGGCGGCGAAGACTTCGCCCCAGCCACCCATCCGC
>DASRYX010000347.1:0-4554 GCA_035686985.1 Planctomycetaceae bacterium
CCACTTTTCACTTTGCACTTCCTTCCTTAACGAAGAAGGCTATCCATCACCTTTGCAAACGCTTCCGCCTGCCTCAGGAATCCGAGATCGTTCGGGTGGCTGCTGTCGACGGCGCCTTCGTTGTCGTCGCCGAGCAGGTCATCGCCGGTGATGTAGTAGAGCTTCTTCTCCCCGTCGGCGATCAGTTTGTCGTATGCGGCTTTCAGGGCTTTGTGGTTGCCGTCGTTGCGTTCGCCTTTGCCGGTGTTGAGCCACGCATCGGTGTAACGGCGGTCCTCGACGAGAATGATCGGCACGTCAGGGCGGGCCGCGCGAAGCTGCTTCACCAGCGGTTCGGTCAGCTTGGCGGTGTCCGCCGGGCCGAGATTGGGGCAGCAATCGATGACATACACCGCGGCGTCGAGTTCCGTCAGCAACGCGGTCACCGCCGGTTCCATGCGACCATTGCCGGAGAAACCAAGGTTGATCACCGGTTGGTGGTACCGTCGGCCGAGAATCGCCGTGTGGACCATGCCCGGTCTTGACGCACACGCGCCGTGCGTGATCGATGTGCCGTAGAACACGATCGGCTTCGCCTTCACCGCGGGATATTCCGGAGCGCGTTCGATCGCCTGCGCCGCGGGCACGCCGACTTCAACCTGCGAGACGCCGTTGTAGAGCGGCAGATAGATGAGATATTCGCGCGGTCCCGGTTTGAGACCGTTCGCAAGAATCACCGTGTTCGTTTTCTCTTTCGGCTGCCCGACGGCGACCCACCGCCATTTCCCGGCATCATCTTTCGCGTAGAGATCAAGGCCGCTGACCCCGGTCGCGGGCATGTGCGGCATCGCGAGGCGGTCGCTCGTCACCGTCCAACGAGCGTGAATCGTCGGCGACGCGGTCACGAACCGGAACGCCATGCCCGCCGAGTGACGACTGAGGTTCCACACATCCGGACGCAACGTCGCTTCGGCTTTACCGGGGAACCGATCATACGGCAACTTCGTGTGGGTCCACCCCTGGCCTTCGATGCCGATAGCTTTTGCATCGTACCAGCGGAGGTCGTTTTCGACCTTCGGTTCCAGCGGTTCCGCCGCCAAGAGCGATTGCGCTGCAGCGATCACGCAGAGCAGCGGAATGAACACGAACCATCGAATCATGGAATATCCTTTTGTGAACATCGGGACTGTTAGTTTAGCCGCGACCCGGAGTCCGCGGAGGGGAGCGCGGCGTGGAATCGAACACACCGTGAAGGATCCACGTCGCGCTCCCCTGCGGGTCGCGGCTAAACGGCATCACCACGCGGCTTCGAGGATGGTGACGAGATCCGCTTCCGTGGGACGGCGGCCGTTGAGCAACATCAGCCTCGTGATGCCGAACGCTTTGCGGGCGAGTTCGGGGAGCATGTCGCGCTTCACCCCCAGCTCGCGCAGCTGTTGTGGGATGCCGATATCGCGGCGTAGTTGTTCCACGGCGGCAATCCCGCGTTCGGCTGCCACGGCGTCGGTGACCCCGGCGATATCCACGCCCAGCCATGCGGCGATCTTCGCCAGCTCCGGCGTCCGCGTCGGAAGATTGAATCGCATCACATACGGCAGCAGGAGTCCATTCCCCGCACCGTGCGAGACATGCACCGCGCCGCCGAGCGGGTATTCCAGCGCATGCACGACGGCGACCGCACAATTCGAGAACGCCAAACCCGCGAGTGTCGCGCCGAGCGCCATGCCTTCCCGGGCGACGACGTTCTTGCCGTCCTTCACTGCGGTACGAAGATGCTGGCCGATGAGTGTGATTGCGCGCTCGGCGAGCATGTCGCCAATGGGATGCTTGCCGTCATAGGGGAACGGCTCGTTCACCGGGACATCCAGCTTGTGGTAATCGACCGCGGTGAAACCTTCGATGGCATGTGTCAGTGCGTCGATGCCGCTGTCGGCAGTCGCCTTCGGAGGGCACGAGACCGTCAGCGCAGGATCGACGACCGCAACCGCGGGACGTAAATATGGGCTGAGCGTGCTAACCTTGATGTGCTGCGTGGTATCGGTGAGAACGGCGGCGTGCGAGACTTCGCTGCCAGTGCCCGATGTGGTGGGGATGCACACCAGCGGCACCACCGGCCCGGGGATCTTGCCGAAGCCGAAGTAATCACGATAGGAGCCGCCATGCGTGATCACCGCCGCGGTGATCTTCGCAAGATCCATGTTGCTGCCGCCGCCGAGGGCGATCATCACGTCGGGCTTCGCCGCGCGGGCCGATGCAATCGCTTTATCCGCCGCGGCGATCGAGGGCTCGGGCTCACCATCGAGGCAGACGGTCACGTCGATATTCACGGCCTGCAACGGAGCGAGCACCTGGTCTACCAGCCCCGCCTGTTCGAGCAGCGGATCACTCAGCAGGAAGACCCGCTGTGGCTTCCATGGCGCGACGAACTGCGCGAGGTGTTGAATCGAGCCGGTGCCGAACACGAGTCGCCCGGCGGAACAGAAGTTGAAAAAATTGCGATCCACGATGGTCTCGATTGCAGCACTGGGAGGCAGTTGATGCGCGGCGCGAAAGTGCGAAGCGAGTCAGGACGGTTTCACTTTGGTCATATCAAAGAGTTGCGTGGCCTGCGGGCCGAGAAATCCCTCAAACCGGTGCTTGTGCCCGGTCTGGGGATCGATGATGTCGTTGCGTTCCGCGAGTTCGAAGTAGGCGTAGCTCCACGGGATCGTTGTCGGCTGGCCGTTCCGCATCACGACGACTTCGGTCTGCACGGATTCGGTCGCTGTCTGTCGCAACTTCGAACCGGGAACGCCTTCGATTTCCGATTTCAGCGGAATCCCCGCATCGCGCAGCACGCTCACCGTGGCGTCGATGTCCGGCATGGATGGCACATCGAGCGCATTCACCAGCGCGGTGAAATGATTGACTTTGTAGCCGTGCACGAGCACCCACGCGGCGTATTGACTCTCCGCGGCAACTTCCCGCACCGTGTTCTCTTCAGGAACAGGCCACGGCAGCGCCTCAATCCAGTCCACGGCTACGGACAGCAGCGGCGCGGGGACTTCATCGTCTAACTGAGCCAGCTTCCGCAGGGTGGCATCGCTGAGCGGCGTGCGATGATCGGCAAGCGAGTCCGCAATCAATCGCTGGTTGGACATGCTGAGTCGCCACGATTGCAGTTCCGAGATGAAGAGCTTCGGAAATCCGGGGTTCGGATGTTCTAAATGAATCGCGGAGAGGAACTTGTCCGGAAACTGATAACAGCCCGTGGGGACATAACCGAGGGCTTCGAACATCCGCGCGAGGGAAACAATGCCGGTTTGCGGCTCCTGAACAGCGATGGTGCGAAAGGCGATGTGATCATTCACAAAGCGCCCGCCCGCATCTTCAACGAGGCTTACAAACTTCGCAGCATAGGGCACGCGCTGCTGGTAACCATCCCATAATTCATCGAACAGCGCCGCGAGAAACCGCTCCTGCGCATTGCGGCATTCGATCCACGCATGCGGCGTCATAGAAAGTCTCCTCACGAGCCCGGAGCGCCGCGACGGGTCTCTTCCCGACTTCGCTTCGCGCTCCGGGCTTGTTACGTCATCACTTCTTCGGCCAACTTAAATGCCGATGCAGGAACTCATATGTCGCCTGACCGTTGATCGTGTGCGGGCCGTTGAAGAACTCGATCTCCGTCTTGTCGCCCAAGCCGAGCTTGTTGTAGTGCCGGCGGACCTTGGCATACTCGTACGCCACGAGTTCATCGACCGACACGCCGTCGTCGTGACCGCGTTCGACCATGAACGGCCGCGGCGTCATCAGGTAGCTCAGCTCGGCATAGTTCGCCACATGGCCCATGTTCCATTCGAAGATTTCGTACTCGTTGGTGAACATGTAGCTCATCGGCAGATCCACGGTTGCATTCTTGTAGACCCATTCGTTGTAATCCGCCGAGCAGATCGACAGACAGTAATCCGTCAGCAGTGGCGGCACACGCACCGCGGTCTTTCCACCGTAAGAGAGGCCGTAAAACGCCAAGCGTTGCGGATCAACGTTCGGTAAGGTTTTGAGCCAGTCGAGCGTGACCTGATGTTGCGGGAGAATGTAACTGAACAACGAGCGGCCGAGCGGATTCGACTTACGCTGCAGTGTGCGGAACCGGTCTTTGCCCCGATACGGATTCTGCGGGGCGTAGGTGATGAAGCCGCGTTTGGCCAGCTCGGCTGCGAAGCCCTTGTAGTAGGGATAGCCGGCAGAACCCGGACCGCTGATCGTGTCCATCGGCACGCCTTCGAGTCCGTGCTGACAGACCACCACCGGGCGTTTTTCACCGGCTTTGAGGTCGGCAGGCAACAGCAGAATCCCGGCGGCGATCACATCGGGGAAGACATCGAGCACGACTTCATAACCGTGATAGGCCGGCGTTTCCAGGATTATTCGGGTTCGTGGTGACGGCGCGAGAGGCGTCTGCGGCAGACGACCGATCAGTTCATCCCAGACGAGATCACGATACTTGCCGGCGGACGCGGTCCACTTCTCCACGCTGGTCCTGTCCGCCCCGGCCCAGAGTTTATCGCGGGTCTTGAAGGAGAGATGCAGGAT
>DASRYX010000348.1:0-8457 GCA_035686985.1 Planctomycetaceae bacterium
CACCGCCGCCGTGACGCCTTGGGCGTTCAGCCACTCTGCGGCTTCGGAGCCTTCCTTATCCACGACGACGTAGTTGTACCCGCCGCCAGGACAGATCAGCACGACGGCCCCGTTCTTCTTTTCCGCGGGCGGGTCATAGAATGATAACGTCGGATGCGTGATACTGCCGATGCGGGTGGCTGCCGGGGTTTCCACCGTTTTGCGAATGACCGGCGTGCCCGCGTTTTTCGTCGTTTCGCCGGGTGCCAACGCGGGCCAGACATCGATGATGCGATCCGGCTCGCGGGCCGTTAGCGTGCCTGCGATCAGACAGAAACCGAGAAGCCACAGACACCGTTCCCCTGCGTGCGACATCGCCGTCATCCCCATCGTGATCACTGCCCTTGTGGTGCGCGGCATCATACCATGCACATCACACGAATCGCATTCCTCGCCCTTTCGACTCGTAGGACCTCGGTTGATGAAAGTGTTCGGACTGGATCTTGGCTCATCCACGATCAAGGGGGCGGTGTTGGACCTGGCAACGCGGCGCGTTGGCGCGATTGTCAGAGAACTGTTCCCGGAACCGATTCCTGACCTCCCGCCGCGACATTTTGAAGTCGCTCTGGATGACGTCGCGACAGCGGTACAAAAAGTCGTCGCGCGACTGCTGGAGATCGAACCGTCGGTCAGCTCGCTGTTCTCGTGCGGGCAGATGGGTGGCGTAGCGTTGCTGGATCCGTCGACCGGCGAGCCCCTCACGAATTACTTCTCGTGGCGCGATCAACGCACGCTGACAGAATTGTCGCCGGGGAAATCTTATCTCGACGAAATCATGGCGCGCTGGACACCGCAGCAGTTCTCGGAACTGGGCCGCGAATTGAAACCAGGTTCCTCAACGGCGCTATTATTCTGGCTCGCACAGCAGCGAAAACTCCCGGCAACCGCGATTCCCTGCGGGCTCGGTGACGCAGTTTTGGCGCGGCTTTGCCAGAGTCGTCCGCAAATGGAACCGACGCAGGCCATTGGACTGCTCAATTTAACGCGCGGAGAATGGCATCACCCGGCGTTCGCGGCGCTGGGGCTGGAGCCGTTGACCTGGCCTGAGATCACGCCTACCAGCCGATCACTCGGGACATGGAACATCAACGGACATCCACTGAAGTGTTATCCGGTCCTTGGCGATCAGCAGTGCGCACTTCGTGGAGCCGGATTGGAAGTGGGCGATTTGTCCCTCAATATTTCCACGGGCGGGCAAGCCAGCCGGTTGACCGACACTCTGCAACTGGGGACGTATCAGACACGAGCCTTCTTCGACAGAAAGTATCTCAATACGATTACGCACCTGCCCGCCGGGCGGTCGCTGAACGTGCTGATGGGGCTGTTGACGGAGCTCGCGACCGCCGAAAACGTCACCCTGCGTGATCCCTGGGGGACAGTGAATCGCACGCTAGCAACCACCGATGGCGGCGGGCTCGACTGCGATCTAGCGTTCTTCTCCGGACCAATGGGCGAAGTCGGCCACATCCGTGGCATTACCGTGGATAACCTGACCGTCGGCAACCTGTTTCACTCGGCGTTTCGCAATCTCGCCGACAACTTCTCGCAGTGTGCGGACCGCGTCTTCCCCGAACGAGACTGGCAACGCATCGTCCTCTCCGGCGGCCTAACGCAATCGGTGCCGCGGCTGCGGCAAATGATCCAGGAACGTCTTCCCGGCGTTGTGAAAGAATCCACCGAGGCGGAAGAAACGCTGCTCGGATTACTGGAAGTCGCCCGCAGTGTGCTTCACGGCGAATAATTACCAGCCCGCAGCGCCAGCAAGGGATTCTGGATAAGTAAGAATCCCTTGCTGGCGCTGCGGGCTAGTCCGTCAACGGCTCCTGATTTAGAATCACATATTCTGATGTCCGCGAAACGTGCTGCACCGTCGTTGTTTGCTCCGGAGGAACTGCCGGACAATCTTGCGCCTTGGGAGATCGCTGAACAGGCGGATCGGTGGTATGCGGCGATTGTTTTCAGCCTGCCGCTAACGACGGTGTTTCATTACGAAGTTCCCAACGAACTGCGGGAAATGCTTCGACCCGGGTGCCGCGTCGAAGCCCCGTTCGGGCGGGGGAATCAGGCGAAGACGGGCTATTGTGTCGGTGTCTCGCGCGAGGCACCGACGAGCCGGGCCATCAAACCGCTGACGGCCCTGCTGGACCGGGAGCCGTTGCTCGATGCGCACCTGCTGGAACTCACGCGCTGGATCGCCGATCGGTATCTCTGCGGGTGGGGACAGGTGCTTGACTCCATCATTCCTGCGGGAGTGAAAGCGGGATCAGGCACGCGCGAGATTCAGTTCTACACCGCCGCGCCGGATGCCGCCGCACGTTTGTTGTCCAGCAAGTTGCCGCCGAAGCAGAAGGCGGTGGTGCAGGTGCTGCTCGATCGCAACGCAGCGATGGCCATTGGTGAACTCACCGCGGCGGCGGATTGCGGTCCGGGTCCGATTCAAACCCTGCGACAGAAAGGATGGATCATCGCGGACCGTCGCCGCACGATGGTCGCCCAATTTGATGCCGGCCCGGTCGAAGCGCACACGGCGATTCAACTGAACCTCGAGCAGCAACGCGTGGTAGACACTGTGCTCGCGGCGTTGCGGAAGCAACAGCACCAGACCTTTCTGCTCCACGGCGTCACGGGCAGCGGGAAAACCGAAGTCTACATCCGCACGATCGAAGAAGTGGTGAGTTATGGCCGGCAGGCGATTGTTCTCGTGCCGGAAATCAGCCTCACGCCGCAGACGATCCGCCGGTTCCGCAGCCGGTTTTCCTCGGTCGCCGTACTGCACAGCCATCTCACCGATGCCGAGCGGCACGCGCAGTGGAAGTTGATCGCCGAAGGTCAGGTTCAAGTTGTTGTCGGTGCCCGCAGCGCGGTCTTCGCGCCGACGCCGCATCTCGGCCTGATCGTCATCGATGAAGAACACGAAACGTCCTTCAAGCAGGACAACACGCCGCGCTATCACGCCCGGGAAGTCGCCCGGCAGCGTGCCGTGTCGTTGAATGTGCCGCTTCTTCTGGGAACCGCCACCCCGACGCTGGAATCGTGGCTGCGCGTCCAACGGCGTGAGGATACGCTCCTTTCGCTGCCGCGGCGTGTCGCGCGTTTGCCGCTGCCGCCGGTGGTGATTGTTGACACTCGAAACGACCCGCTGATTCAGAATCAACAACGGGCGATCGGCCGCGCGTTGTTCACGGCGATGCAGCAGACGTTGAAGTCCGACGGCCAGATGATTCTGTTTCTCAATGTGCGCGGGTTCTCGCCGTTGATGTTATGCCGGGGATGTGGCAACTCGCTGCGGTGTCCGGATTGTGATCTCACGCTCACCTGGCACAAGCAGCATTGCAAAGCGCTCTGTCACGGCTGCGGACACGAGATCCCGCCCCCCACGGTCTGTCCGAAGTGTCAGCGGCCGGGAATGCAGGTGGTGGGCATCGGGACCGAGCGCCTCGAACACGAAGTCCGCACGCTGTTTCCCAACGTGTCCAGCCTGAGAATGGACAGTGACACGATGAAAGCCCGCGGCAGCCATCACGACGCGCTCGAGCGGTTCCGGCATGGCGACGTGCGAATTCTGCTCGGCACGCAGATGATTGCCAAGGGCCTCGACTTCCCGAACGTCACGCTCGTCGGTGTGGTCGATGCGGACACCTCGCTACGGCAGCCTGATCTGCGGGCCCGGGAACGGACGTTTCAATTGATCGCCCAGGTGGCAGGACGGACCGGTCGCAGCGCGAAAGGGGGCCGCGTGCTGGTGCAGACGGCCTGCCCGGACGATCCGGCGATTCAATTCGCAGCGAGGCACGATTACCTCGGTTTCGCGAAGCTGGAACTCGAGGAACGCGCGGCGGTCCACGCCCCGCCGTTTCGGCAAGCCGTGCGCATCATCGTGCGCGGGATTGTGGAAGCTCTGGTTCAGGCGGAGAGCGAGCGGCTTGTCGACAGGCTTCGAGAGGCGGCTCCGAAAAGTGTGCGTGTACTGGGTCCGGCTCCCTGCCCCATCGCGAGGCTGCAGAAGTATTTCCGGTTCCATCTGCAAATGACGAGCGAAGACCGGGAAGCGCTGCGGACTGTGTGGCTAACGGTTGCCCCGAACTTTGCACCGGCGAAAGATGTCGAGATTGCGGTGGATGTCGATCCGCTGAACCTGCGGTGATCCGAGACGGTCGAAGCTGCGTTATTCTAAAGCGATGCGATCGTCGTGCGGGAACTCGCGTGCGCGGAAATCGCCCAAGGCATTCCGTTTTGTTCGGCTCGCCCGATAGCATATAATTGACCGTGATGTTCATGCGACCACAGTTGTTCGATCACGTGGTTTGATGAAGATGAGGACGCGATGACAGGTGTGCGCAGTCTCGTCATGGCCGTGGTGTGTCTGGCAGGAGGGAGTCTGCTTGCGACTTCCGCCGCTCGCGCTGACGATGCGCCCCAGCCCATCGGCCAGTTTCTTTCGCTCAACAGTCCGCTTGATGACCGCGTGCTCTCTTATGTGAAGCGTATCGCGGAGGACTTGCAGCGTCGTGCGGTCGAGCAGAAGACGACCGGAGTGCTGGTGCTCGAGATTCCGCAGGGGACGACGCCGTTTCCACACATCCAGGCGTTAACCCGTTATCTGACATCCAGTGCACTCGGATCATTGCGGACGGTCGCGTGGGTCCCGCAAACGGTGACCGGACCGAATGTGCTCGTGGCGGTCGCCTGTCAGGATGTGGTGATGCAGCCGGAGGCCCAGCTGGGCGATCTCGGCCGCGGGCAACCGCTCGAGCCGGAAGACCAGCAGATCATCCTGGCGCTCGCACAGAAACGTCACAATCCGAAGGTCTCGGCGGCGCTCATCAAGTCGATGATGGATCCCAAAGAAGAACTCTGGCGGATTCGCATCGGCAACGAGGAAAAAGCGGAAACGCGCGCTGTGACGCGCAGCGAACTCGACGCCCTCCGTCAAACCGGCGTGGTGGTTGCCCATGCGGAAACCATCAAAGACGCCGGCACGCTAGGGGTCTACGGCGGCGCGCAAGCCCGGAACTGGGACATTCTGGTCTCCAACGTCGCCGAAAACCGCCCGGAAGTCGCGAGGCTGTACAATCTGCCGCGCGAAGCGCTCCGTGAGATTCCTGCGGAAACCGCCCGGCGGAAAGTTCGGCTGATTCGCATCGAAGACGAGATCGAGTTCGTTCTCGAAAGTTTTCTCGAACGGCAGATCACCCGCGCCGTCAACAGTGGTGCGGACACGATCATCTTCGAAATCGATTCCCCGGGCGGACTCCTGCTCGCGAGCATCAATCTCGCACAGCGGATTGCCGAACTCGATCCGAAGAAAGTTCGTACGGTTGCGTGGGTGCCGAACAAAGCCTTAAGTGGTGCGGCGATCATCGCGCTCGGCTGTGATGACATCTACATGAAGCCCGACGCCAAGATCGGCGACGCCGGCCCCATCGAAATGAAAGAGGGCGGGCAGTTCGAACGCGCTCCCGAAAAGATTCTCAGCCCGTTGCGCGCCGCGTTGAAAACGCTTGCGGAACGAAAAGGGCGTCCAGTCGCGCTCTGCGAAGCGATGGCCGATCGTCAGTTGAAAGTCTTTCAGGTCACCCATCGCGATAACGGCCGTGTGTGGTTCATGAGCGAAGCCGAGATTGCGTCGTCTGCGGGCGAATGGATTCAAGGTCCGCAGGTGCGTGAAGCCAACGGCGAACTTCTGCTGACCGTCGAGGGGAATCGCGCGCACGAACTCAAGCTTGCTGAGCGTCCCGTGCATGATCTGGACGAACTGAAAGATCGGCTGGGAATCGCAGCGAATGTGCGGCTGAATCCCGTGCAGAAAAACTGGGTGGATGTCACGGTGTTTCTGCTCAACACGCCGGGGATGACTGTGCTGCTCATCGTCATGGGTGTCGCGTTCATTTACCTCGAGGCCCACTTCCCGACGAGCCTGTTCGGCATTCTTTCGTTGCTGTGTTTCGCCGTCTTCTTCTGGAGCCGGTTCCTTGGCGGTACGGCGGATGGTCTCGAGATCACGCTCTTCGTGCTCGGGGCGGGCTGCCTAGCGATGGAGATATTTGTTGTCCCCGGGTTTGGGGTCTTCGGCATTTCCGGCATCCTGATGATGCTGGCGTCGATGATCATGGCGAGCCAGTCGTTCGGGAATCTGGAACCGCTGGAGGATCTATATCTGCTGTCGAAAACGCTGGGAACATTCTTCGCCGCGATGGTCGCCGTGGGGGTTGTCGGCGTGATCTTGAGCCGGTTCCTGCCGCACGTGCCGCTGTTTGAAGGCATGGTGCTGGCGCCGCCCAGTGCATTGCGCGACAGCCGCGAACCGCGATTGGCTCCGGAATGGCTGCCGCACGAGTCTCCGACCGCCGGATCGCTTCCCGGCGATCTGATCGGTCGCTACGGGCAGACGATTTCGTTACTCCGGCCGGCAGGAAAGGCCCGGATTGACGGCCGTGTTGTCGACGTGGTGAGCAACGGCCCCTTCATTCCCGAAGGGCGCTCCATCCAGGTCGTGCAGGTCAGCGGCAATCGCATCGTCGTCAACGAAGCGTAAACCGATTGATCACGGTGCAGTCTCTGCCAGGGCTTCCCGGAGCTTCCGGTAGCCTTGCTCGCCCCGGTAGCTTTCGGCGACTTCCGTGCGCATCCAGAACGACGGGTATGACGAATCGGTCTGCGTGCTCATGCAGTCCGATACCACTGACTGCGGCACGAAGAAAATCTCGGGCAGGTCTTCCGGCCAGCTCTTCAGCCACACAAAGGCAAACCACATCTGCTCGTCAATCAGCTGGGTGATCGCGGCCGAGGTCGCCCACAGATAGATCGGCCCCTCGACCTTGTCGTTGCTCGTCGACTGCGTGCCCGTTTTGACCTGCACGCGGATCGGCCGACCGCCGCTGGGAGCGGAAACGAAAAGATCCGTCCCCGGGATATGAGCGCTCGGCAAGGCGACGATCAGTTCCTTTCGGGAAAGATAAGCCGCGACATAGTGTTCGCCGCAGGCGTTCAGCGTGGCAGTCGTGTTGCGATTCATGATGCTTTCCGTCCTCCCAAGGCCCGTCCTGCTTGTCTTATCCTCAACTCCCCGATCATTTTCAATTGGGTTTCTTGTGGGATTCGCGGCCTCGCTTGAGACAATCGCGCCGGCGGCTATGATGAAGGCTCGTTCAAAAATGGCTCCGGCGGAGTTCGGAGTGGCGTTCTCTGATGCGTGAAGCGTCGGCGGCCCTCGGCGTGCGCCGCGACGGGAGTGATTGGCACATGGACTATCTCCGGCCCGATCTGGCAGGGCCGCGCGCGATCCCTTTTCAGGCTCCGCAAGGCGACTTGGCCATCCTGGCGGGATCGGCCAATCCCCTTCTGGCGCAGAACATCGCGCACTGTCTGGGCGTGCCCCTCACGCCGTGCCGTGCGCATGTTTTCAGCGAAGGGAACGTTTTCGTCCGCATCAAGGAAAACGTCCGCGGCAAGGATGTGTTCATCATTCAGGGCTGCCAGTACCCCGTGAATGACAATTTCATGGAGTGCCTGTTCTGGATCGACGCCGCCCGCCGCGCGAGCGCTCAGAACGTTACCGCCGTGATTCCGTTTTTCAGCTACGCGCAGGGTGACAAGAAAGACGAGCCGCGCGTTTCGATCCGCGCTCGCGTCTGCGCCGATGCCATCGAAGCCGCCGGGGCCGACCGCGTGCTCACGATGGACCTGCACAGTCCGCAGATTCAGGGTTTCTTCCGTGTGCCGGTCGATCATCTCTACGGCCGCGCGGTCCTGGTGGAACACGTCAAAAAGCTCAACATTCCCGATCTGGTCGTTTGCAGTCCGGACGTCGGCTTTGCGAAAGGAGCCGCGGCGTACGCCAGCCTGCTGAGCTGCCCCGTGGTGATCGGCAACAAACAACGGACCGACCACACCGAGACCGTGCAGATCGTCGAAGTCATCGGCGACGTGAAGAACAAAAATGTGCTGCTGGTGGATGATCTCACTATCACGGGCCATTCACTGATCGAGATGTCCCGCGTGTTAAAATCGCGTGGTGCGAAAGATGTCTACGCAGCGGTGACCCACGGCGTGCTGTCGAAAGGCGCCGGGCCCCGGATCGCGGAAAGCGACATCAAGACGCTGTTCATGACCGATACGATCGAATCGTCGTTCGATCCGTTGCCTGCGAACGTGGAAGTGGTGACTGTGGCCCCCCTCTTCGCTGCCGCTGTGCGCTCGATCCATGACCGTACGAGCATCAGCATGCTCTTCCCGGACGGCAAACCGAAAGTGCCGTGAGGAAGAAGAAGGTTAGTGGTCGGTAGTGGGTTGTTGGTCGCCATTCAAATCCTCGGCTGTGTGTTGGTGCGAATATGTCTGAACCGACCAACGACCAGCGACCAACAACCAACTCTGCTCCCGCGCTGACGCCGATGATGGCGCGGTATCTGGAAGTCA
>DASRYX010000349.1:0-2702 GCA_035686985.1 Planctomycetaceae bacterium
GTGTCGGATCGGTCGGCGCTTCTTCTTCGGTCGTGGTGGCGTTCAGCCCGCCGCGGTAAATCTGGGGCACGCTGGCGGCGATGAAGGTCGGGAAATGCGTGATCGCCGCCGAACGCCAGTCGTCGTTGATCGCCAGCCGCAAGGTCACCATCTCGGATCCAAGCACGCTGGTGACGAAATCTTCGAGGGAACCCGGGTGTTCTTTGGCGTCGAAGTCGGTGACGGTCAGCCGACGAACTGTAGAAAGAGATGCGGTGGCCTCGGTCGCGACACCATTGCATTCGGCGGCGGATTGCCGCGGCGTGGAAACGAGGTGAACCACCCGTTGGGGCCGCAAGTCATACAGCAGTTGCATGACGGCACGCGTTTCGGGTTCGCTTGCCGGGCCTTTGCCCGCCGACGGTTTTCCGCCGGGGCGATAGTTGCCCGTTGGGAAGTTGCGATTGATGGCCACCCCGCGGGAATTCTCGGCGATCTTGTTGATCAACCCATCGGGATTCACCGCCCGCAGCAGGACCAGTTGATGGTCGCCGAACGTATCGGGTTCTTCATCGAGCCGCTTGGCAAAACTGTCGATCCAGTTCACCGCGATCCGGTCTTCGCCATCGATGCCCGCGACGATCAAAGTGGTTTTCTCACCCGCGCCGATTCGGCGAATGTGCAACGATTGTCCCTGAGCGCTCTGGCCGATGACGGTCCACGGTGACGGGTTGCGAGCCGCGGTGGTTGTGCGTGTGTTGCGATTCGAAATCGGGTTGGCAATCACGTCGCCGTGATCAGAAGCACCGCTGATCTTCCACGGCGACAGCCCCGAACGAAGGGACCACGTCGGGGTGGCGCGCTGCGTCAATCCGGGCGCGGCGGGCGAGGAATCGTATCCATCAGTCACGGGGAACGCGGGGGGCGAACCGTCCCAGCCGGCGATCTCCGACTGCTCGGCCGATGTCCGTGGTGCTCCCGGACCCATTTCAGCCCACGTGAGCGGGATGATGGGCAAGCCGGCCTGCATGACGTACAGAGCGCCACCGGCACCGCAGGCCGCCGCAATCAGAAACCCCATCACTCGCATGGGCGTGACCCTTGCCTTCGCGTGCTAATCTTCTTCGATGCCTAAGGCATACCGAAGCTGTTCAAACCGGCGGGCAAATTCTTCGCTCGAAGAATGCACGTGCTCGGCTTCAGTGATGAATTTCAGTTCCTCGTTGCACGGCAAGCCGTAGTCATCGAGAACATCTTCGAAATCCACCAGCTCATGGCCGTAGAGAATTAGCAGTTTGTGCTCATCAAACTGGACTTCCCGGGGAATATTGGGGTTGAGAACCGCCAATCCCGTACAACCGTCATTGAGCAGCACATCCTCAAAGTCGTAGAGAATGCTCTTCAGAATCGGCAGGTCGATCTCTTCGCGATACAGGTCGTCATGCCCGCCTTGCCGTTCGTGACTGGTCTCCAGCACGACATCCACCACCTCGCCGAGCGGGTCGAGCAGATCGAAGAAGGCGTCGAGAATCTTCTCGCGACTGACGGACGCCATCAGCACGGGAATCTTGATGCCCGAATCGCGATCCTGATAGTGATCGTGCCGGTAACCGGCGCGGGGCACAATCTGCAGATCATAGGACGGGCGAATCGCGTCGGTGAGCGTGAAGCCGCCGTACCGGGCAATTTTCAGATGCGATTCGAGCGCATCTTCCGGCAGGTTATCAAAGCTGCTGGGACCGCGGCGGCTATCACCATCGCGGTACGTATTTTTGAAAAACTTCTTGAGGAACCCCATTGACGGGTCCTTATCTCTTGGACGACCTGCACCCCGTGTCAGCACAAGCCAACGCGATGGTGACGCATGAGGTCCAGCCCCACAGGCAACTCTAGCACGCGAATGCGGGGCCCTCGTTTCACCGTTCCTCGCACACCGCAAATCTCGGGCGCGAGTGCGCCGAGAATGCCGACGCGGGCAATGCGCGAATCTGTGCCTGCTTGTCCGAGCCGTTTTCCCGACGGTTGAATCGGCGACGAGGGCGTCGTAACCTACCCTCGCATCTTATGTTGCGTCCGCGCCGCGACGTTCCGGCACTGCGAGGGTCTCCGCGCTCATGATTCTCACCGGCAGCGAGATCAAAGCCCAACTGGGCAAAGACATTCTCATCGAACCCTTCGATGAAAAGCTGCTGAACCCCAATAGTTACAATCTCCGTCTGCACGACGAACTGCTCGTCTACGAGGAAATCGTCCTCGATATGCGGCGGCCGAATCGCTATCGCCGCTATGTCATTCCTCCGGAAGGACTCGTGCTGCAGCCGCGGCAGCTGTATCTCGGCCGGACGATGGAGCGGACCGAAACGCACAATCTTGTGCCGATGCTGGAAGGCCGCTCGTCCATCGGCCGGCTCGGGTTGTTCGTGCACGTGACCGCGGGGTTCGGCGATGTCGGTTTCTGCGGTTACTGGACGCTGGAAATGTTCGCGGTGCATCCGATCCGCGTGTATCCCGGCGTACCCATTTGCCAGATTTTCTATCACACGCTGCAGGGCGATGTGACTGAATACCGCACGGGCAAATACCAGAACAATCACGACATCCAGGCCAGCCTGCTCTTCAAAGAATTCGAGGAACCGCTGCGCGATCAGCAGATGCGCCTCTTCGGCCAGGAAGTGACGGAGTGATTTCAAGGGAGGGCGAAGCTCCCGCTGAGCCGCCTGGGT
>DASRYX010000350.1:0-11388 GCA_035686985.1 Planctomycetaceae bacterium
CGTTGTACCTCGCGTCGTTCATTCTGTGCTTTGATCGCGCGTGGTGGTATCCGCGGCGGACGTACGCCATCGCGCTGGTGGGCACATTGGTGTGTCTCGCTCAATTGATGCGAGCTGCGAGCGATGTGCCAATCCTCACACAGATCACCGTGCACTTTGCGTCGCTGTTTTTCTGCTGCATGGTGTGCCACGGCGAACTGGTACGATTGAAACCGTCACCGCGATATCTCACGTCGTTTTATCTGGCGTCGAGCGCGGGTGGAGCGGCCGGGGGAATTCTCGTCGGCGTGATTGCCCCATTAGTGTTCCAGCAGTACCTCGAACTGCACGCCGCGGTGATTGCGTGCTGCATCATCGCCGCGTGGTTGTTCCTGACTGATCCGGAATGGCTGCAGGCGGGTGGCAAGCCGCGCTGGATCTGGGGATGCGTGCTGCTCGCCGTCTTTGGCGGGCTGCAGACGTTCGGCGCGGCTCAAGGGACGGGTGGTCCGGGCGAGCTGGCCCTCACGCGGAATTTCTATGGTGTGCTGCGCATTGTCGCGACCGACACGGACAATCCGGCGTTGGCGATGCATCGGATGGTTCACGGCCGGATCGTGCACGGGATGCAGTTCACCGCGCCCGAGAAACGCTCGATTCCTACCGCGTACTACGGAGAACACGCCGGGGTCGGGCTGCTGTTGAATCATCCGCAGGGGTCCGGCCCGCGCAAAGTGGGCATGGTGGGACTGGGCGTGGGAACACTCGCCGCCTACGGCCGTCCCGGTGATCTCTTCCGGTTCTACGAGATCAACCCTGATGTGATTCGCCTCGCCGAAGAGCATTTCACGTACATGAAAGATTCCGCGGCCACGATCGAGATGGTCGTCGGTGACGCCCGGCTGTCACTCGAACGCGAGCCTGATCAGCAGTTCGATGTGCTCGTGCTGGACGCCTTCAGCAGCGATTCGATTCCGGCGCATCTGCTCACCGAAGAAGCGTTCGCGATCTATCTCCGGCATCTCCAGCCGAACGGGGCGCTCGCCTTCCACATCACGAACCGGCACTTCGATCTACAACCGGTGATCAACGGTGCCGCGGAACGGTATGGACTGCACGCGGTGAAGATTCATTCCGCCAATCGCCCCGATCGCGCCCAAGCCCGCTGCGACTGGATGCTGCTCGCACGCGATCCGCAGGTGTTCATGTCTCCCGAGATCGCAACCGCGATCACGCCGACGGACGCGGTGATCCCGCAGTTGTGGACCGATCGCTTCAACAACGTCGTGAGCATTTTGAAGTGAGCGCCAGACGAGCCCGGAGCGCGAGCGACGGGTTCTTCGCGTTACGGATCAGGAACCCGGCGCTCGCGCTTCGGGCTTGTGATCCGTGAGCTGTGTGAGCGCCCACGCCGCGGACTCGCGCACGACATCATGCGGATCGTCCAACAATGCCTGCAATGCCGGAATCGCCGCTTCACAACGCAGGTTGCCCAGGACAATCGCAGCGCTGCGACGCAGACCATTCCAGCCGGGTCGGGCGAGCGGTGTTTTCCCGAACCGTCGGTTAAAGTTCTCTTCGGCGATGGTCAGAAACATCAGCGCGTCGGCGGATGTCAGCTCCGCGAGCGGCTGCAACAACGGATCGCTCGTTGACGGGGCCTTGCGGTTCCACGGGCAGACATCCTGGCAGAGATCGCAGCCGAATAACCAGTTTCCCATCGCGGCCCGATGGTCTGCGGGGATCGCTCCCTCCAGTTCGATGTTGAAGTACGCCAGACATTTGGTCGCGTCGAGCACATACGGCTCGGGAAACGCCTGCGTCGGGCAGACATCGAGGCAGCGTGTGCAGGTGCCACAATGAGCGGTGTGATGCGGTCTATCCGCTTCGAGAGCCACGTCCGTGAGCAACCCCGCGAGATAGAGAAAGCTGCCCGCGTGCTTGTGAATCAGCAGCGTGTTTTTCCCGAACCAGCCGAGGCCGGCGAGCCTCGCGAAGTCGCGCTCCAGTAATGGCGCGGTGTCGACGACCGTGCGCGTCCGGCAACCGGGCGATTGTTCGTGCAGCCAGTCACCCAGCTGTTTGACCCGCGCACGGAGAAAATCGTGGTAGTCGCCCGCGGGATGGGCATACCGGGCCACTCGCGCCGATCGGTCTTCGGGAACCGTCGATGATGCCGCGATCTCCGTCTTGTAGTTCATCGCGACCATGATGACACTGCGGACACCGGCCAGAACTTTATCAGGATGTTGATACGCGGCGGCCCGGCGCGGCAGATAGTGCATCTCGCCGGCGAACCCTCGCTCCAACCACTCCAGCAGCCGTGGATAACCGGGCGGCGAGACCGCCGGGGCGATCCCGACCAGATCAAACCCGAGGCGGTGGGCTTCGGCCTTCAGCCACATCGACAACGAAGCCGCCGGGTTCACAGCGAATTCCATTCGACCGGTTGGCCCGTCAATAACGATCGGGCCGCGGCTTCATAGAGGCCGGCCGAAAACAGGCCGCGCCGTTGTTCTTCAGCGGACATCGAAGTGAGAGTGCCTGCCGTTTCGAGTTCCTGCACCGGGTCGATCGCAAAAGCTTCGGTCGTGATGGATTCATCAACGAGTTCGCCATCGGCGGTCGTGGTGATGAGTTTTCCGTGATGATACGAACCGGTCGTGCCCTCGATCATCCACCCGGTGCGCAAAGCAACTCGAGCCATGCGACGGATTTCGAGCCGGGCCTGGCAACCGTCGGTGAACGTGACCTCGATAGCGAAACCATCTTCGGCGGGATAAGCCACCGCGCGTACGGTGCGGGGTTCCGCGGTGACTAATCCCGCGAGCTGATCGAACAACGGCGGCGCGGCCAGCGCGAACGTTTCGCCCCGGCGATAATCAGCCGCAGCGGCATCCGCCCAGACGGCGTACTCGGCAGCGTACCAGCGGATGCCGACCGGAGACCCGATCCGCCCCGGCGCCAGCGCCATTGTTGCCGCCAGGTAATCCGGTTCCGTCCGTCGCAGAGCGATGACCCGCAAGGCGGCTCCATGACGTTCAGCGAGTGCGAACAGCTCGAGCGCTTCCTGCAACGTTGTTGTGAGAGGCGGCTCGACGATGACCGGATGTCCGGCGGTGAGCAGATCCGCGACCAGCGTGCCGCGCTGATTAACGGGGACGACGACCAGATACGCTGTCACGCCGGTTGTAGAACCGGTTGACGATCCGCTGAGGAGTCGCGCGGGGTTCAGCAGTTGCCAGCGTTCACGGAAGAAGCGGGCCCGATGATTGTCACCGAGGATCTTCAGCCGCCAGTGGCTTCGGGGAGACTCCATCGCGAGATTGACTGCCATCACAAGAGCTCGAACGTGTTCCGAGACCGCGTTATCAGCCGGCGACCTTGCTCGCACCGCTGATCTTGACCTTCAAGCGGCCGGTGCACTTGTGACCGTTCGGCACGTTCACTTTGAGTTGCAGATATCCGGCCTCTTTCGCGGTCCAATCTTTCTTCGATCGCAGTTCGAAGGGCTTGCCGGGCTTGTTGGTTTCCGCGTTGACGATGATGCCGATCAGTGCGCCGAGGGGTGCGCCGCCGTAAACGTCGACGCCGTTGTCACCGGTGGCGAAGCCGTCTGCGGTGACAGGCAGCGTGGCGACGAACTTGTAATCGCCCGTGGCTTCGACACGCACGAGGCGATCCTTCTGGATCATGGCGACCGCCTGGGTCCAGCCCTTGCTGACGTCCATATCGATCTCGAATTCCGACGAGTCGAGCGACTTCTCGGTGAGCTTATCGATCTTGTCTTTGAGCCCCGGCAGCTTGGGATCGAGCTTTTGCAGCACCTCGAGCAGGAACTTCGCGCGATCGTACTCGCCGGCGTCTTCGTAGCCCTTGGCGATGTCGGTGGCGTCGCGAAGCAGGCCTTCCTGCAGGTCCTGCACGCGGGCGTCGAGCGCCCGTACGCCGGTGCCACCCGTCGTTTTCGGCTTCGCCTTCGCCTTGCTGGTCTGGGCGACCACAAAGTTGACCAGCACCAGGCAGAGGATGCACACCGGCCCCGTGAGGGCGACGATTTCGCGACGAGACATGATCGAAGTTCCGAGAGCGCAGGAGCAGGTCCGTCGCTGACCCAGCCGCGACGTGATCTCCATTAGACGCCAAACCCCCACCCAGACTCAAGCGGCGAGTCAAAGCCCGGCGTTTTCTTCAACGCCGGGCTTCAAGTAAGCGAGGGGTGGCGGGGGCGCACCGGAGGAAGCCCCCGTGTCGGAGCGTGTCGTCGAGGGGCTTCCGCTGCGCGGTGCGCCCCTGCCACCCCGGTGCGGGCACTTGATACGAGTGCAGAGCCCCCCTCGCCCTAACCCTCTCCCTCAGGGAGAGGGGACCAGAGGTCAGGCGGCGATGCGGTTGGCGAGCTCTTCGGTGTTCACGGCGACGATCGTGATGCCAAGGCGGTCTGCCAGATCGACGACTTCCTGCTGGTCAAGCAGGATCGTTTTGTTGGCTTCCACGGCGAGAATCCGGCCGCCGGATTCGTGCAGCGTTTTGCTCGTCTGCACCCCGATCGTCGGCACATCGAACCGCATGTCCTGCTGCGGCTTGGCGACCTTCACGACGGTGAAACCACCGCGGCGGCAGAGTTCCCCGGCTCGACGGATCGCCTTGTCGGTCCCTTCGATCGCTTCGACGGCGAGCACCGCACAATCATGCACGGCGACCGATTGACCGACATCAAGGCGGCCCATTTCCTTGGCGAGTTCCCAACCGAAGCGGATGTCGTTCCACTGCGAGTCGGTCGGACGGCGTTTCGTGAGGAATCCGTGCTTCACGAGTAACTCCGGACAGATATCAAGGGCGGAACCGAAATGGATGCCGTCGCGGGCAAATTCCTGAATCACCGCGAGGAGCAGCGTGTCGTCCTTGCGATCGCGGCGGGCATACCGATACCACATGTGGATCGTCCGCCAGTCGGGCAGCAGTCGCAGGATCCGCCACGGCTGGAAGAGAACCGTCTTCTCAATCTTGCCAGCCATCACCGCCTGCTGAACGCGGCTCCGTTTAAAGAGACGGATGACGCGGCCCAGACGTGCCAGCGGCGTGGTGTAATACTCGTGGCAGATCTCGCGAAGTTCGTCTTCCGGAGCCATGCCGATCACGCCCACGCCGACGACATGCAGTCCCTGTGCGCGGGCGGCTTCGGCGAAGACGATGGGAAATCGTCCCCAACCGGCGAGCAAACCGACACGCGGCGGATACGGCAGCAGATGAGGTGTAGACATGTTTTCACAAGCCCGGAGCGCGAGCGACGGGTCTCTTCAACCGTTTTTAATACACCCATCGCTTGCGCTCCGGGCTTGTTGTTGACATCACGCGGCGCGAGACGCGGGTAACAGCGCGAGGAGCGCCGCTTTCAATTCTTCGACCTGTGATTGCAGGGCCTTGAGGTCATCGCGAATCTGCGGAACCCGCCGTGTCGAAAACAAGAGCCGCTTCTGATCGGCTTCGGGCATTGCGGGGATGCCGATCCATGTTTCGCCTGCGGGGATGTCCTTGTGGACACCGGCTTTGGCCCCGAGCGTGCAACCGGTATTCATGTGGACGTGATCCGCCACGCCGACCTGACCGGCCATGCGGACGTAGTCGCCGGTGCTGCTTGATCCCGCCATGCCCACCTGCGCAGCGATCGCGTTATGTCGGCCAAGCTGGCAGTTGTGAGCGATCTGCACCATGTTGTCGATCTTGGTGCCGGCACCGACGACAGTCGGTCCGATCGCGCCGCGATCCACCGCCGCCCCGGCACCGATTTCCACATCGCGGTGCAGATGCACCCAACCAAGCTGCGGGATCTTTTCGAAGCGGCCTTCGGTGAAGCGGTAGCCAAACCCGTCCGCGCCGATGACGGCATTCGCATGAATCATCACGCGATCATCGAGCAGGCAGTCGGCATACAGCACCGCATTTGGATAAATCGTGACCTGTTCGCCCAACTGGCAGCCGGCACCGATCACCACGCCCGGATAAATGTCACAGCCGCGGCCGATGACGGCACCCTCGCCGATGCTCACGCCGGAGCCGATGTAACAATCGTCGCCAATCGTTGCGGTGGGATGAATCACTGCGGTGCGGTCGATGCCGCGGGCGGGCATGCGGACCGGACGGACGTCGGCGAGAATTTTCACGAACGCGGTTTGCGGATCCGCGACCACAATCTGGCGAAAGTTCTGTGCTTCCGGTAACTCAGCGTCTTGCGGACGGACGAGCAATACGCCGGCGCGGCATCGCAGCAGACGATGAATGCTGCGTGGGTCCTGGAGAAACGCCACATCGGTCGGGCCGGCCATTTCAGGCGTGGCGGCTCCTTTGATTTCGACCGTGGCGACGTCGTTTTGATCTTTCAGGGCGACAGTGCCGCCAACAAATTCGGCCCATTGGGCCACAGTGCGTGCCATCCGGAGTCCCTTCCTTGACCGCGTCGTCGTTGGATGCTGCGGTCCCCGAGCGCTCCCTGCGACGGGCCCCCCACAGTCACGCGACGTTGTAATGCACAACGGCCGAGCGAGGCAAGAGGAGTCTTGGGCCGGCTCAGGGCTGAGGGTTAAGAGCTAAGGGACGGAGACTCTTGCGCTTAGCCGACGCAAAAGTCCGCGAGCATATCCGAATCTCGCTCCCAAGCTCTGCTTGGGAGCGTTCCTTCCCGAGGTCTGCCTCGGCTTCGTGCCATTCGTCAGGGAAGAATGAAGAGGAAGATTGTAGGGTTTGCCGAGTCCGCGAGGCGAACCACAGTACTTTGACGTTCAAGATGGTTCGCCTCGAAGACTCGGCAAACCCTACGCATCTCTCAACCCTCGACCCCAATATAGTCACACACCAGCTTCCATGCCGCGAATTCCTGCGGACCGGCGGTTTTGTCGACGGGCGTTTTGAGTCGTTTCAGCTCGGCGAGAATCTCGTCCCGCGGTAACAGATGCAGGCGGGTCGCCAAAATGGTCGCTTCCAGCACCGCATGTTTGGCCCGGTTGAAGCCGAAGAAATCACGCCGCCGAGCGGTGTGGACGACTTCGGCGATGATCGATGTCCGCTCCGCGCTGTCATCGAGTGTGCGAACTTCAAATTCGAACCAACGGCAGCAATCGGCGAGCACGCGGCCCTGCACGCGCTCGGCCGGAGTTGTCTGCGGGGGTGACGCCAGCCGATCGAGCGCCGCCCGGGCGATCAACAGCACGTCATCCACCACATGCAACACACCCTGCGGGTGTGTCTTCAGATTGCGATACGTCTGCGAAGTCTGATACGGCCGCAACTCGAACCGCGAGAAGTCAGGCTCGACAATCGGCCCCATCGGCGCGAAGTTCACAGCGCCGGAGGCATCAAGCGTGGTAACGAGACCTTCGAGGATCATGGATGAGCAGCGAATAGCGAGTAGGGAATAGGGAGTAGCCAGATCAAAACAGCATAGCCAAGCCCATTTTTTCTGGCTATTCGCTATTCCCTACTCGCAATTCGCTCTACCGATTGATCCCGATATAGAAGCTGAACAGCTGGTCGCGGTCGAAGTCCTGCTTCATGACCGGGACGGCCCAGTCGAGGGCGATGGGGACCGGACCCATGCCGGGGACGGTGATCCGCAGACCAGCACCGACCGAGAGGCGGAATTTGTCCAGCGAGACATCGCGGTCCACCGTACCGAAGTCGGTGAAAGCGACCGCTTTCACCATTTCGTTCGCGGTGACGGGGAGCATGTACTCGACCGAACCAAGCGTCTGGAACTGTCCGCCGACTTCGACGCCGCCATCGAGCGGGGTCACACCGCGGAAAGCAAAGCCGCGGAATGATTGGAAGCCACCCGCGTAGAACCGTTCATAAATCGGGGTGCTGTCGCCGGTCCAGGCCACGTTCCCGAACAGGGCGAGCGTGTGCTTGCCGAAGCCGTCGGGCCGTTGATAGGTCGTGAAGTATTGCCGGCCTTCGACTTCCAGGCGAGTGTAATCGAATTCAGCAAACGCCTGTTCGATACTCCCTTCCACGAAGTGACCGGTCGTCGGCAGAAACGCAGAGTCGCGGGTGTCGTGCGCCAATCCGAGTCGCACGGTCGACAGGAAGCTGTCACCTTTGGCGTCGAGCAGCAGCGGCGGTGATGCCGCCGGGATGTCGCTGATCTGCACGCCTTCCATGCGAAGCGCGACCGAGGTCGACCATTGTTGATTCAGCTGATAACCCGCACGGACGCGGCCGCCGACGCGCTGTTCACTCCAGAAGCGATAGAACCGCTGGAAGTAGAACCCGCTAACGCCGAAGTTGACGTTGGTGTCCATGAAGTACGGGTCTTGCCAGTCCACCAGGTAGCGGCTGACCTGCGTTCCGGGCAACGCCTCGATCCGGAACTTCTGCCCGGCTCCCCGCCACGCCGTGCCGTTCCAGAGATCTTCGAAGCTTGAGGGCGGCCGCAGAATATCGAAGTTGTTTTCCTGCAGCACGATGTTGCCGACGACGCCCGAGTTGCTGTTCACACCAACGCCGAACATCAACCGACCGGTGCGGGCTTCCGCAAGATACGCGTCGATATCGATGAATTCCGGCGGAGGCATCTGTTCCCAGAGGTTTTCCTCACCCGGCGAGTTCACACCGGGGCGCAAGGGATCGCCTTGCGGACTGCTGTCGAAAATGTATCCCTGCGGCGGCGGCGTCGGTCCACGACCTTGAGCGAGCATCGGGACGGCGCTGTCCTGGCCACGGGCGACGTTGACGTCGGCTTCGGGAACTTTGAGCCACGGCTCTTCGACTTTGCGGATGTCGAGCCGCGGTGCGTTCTGCGGATCGTTCTCAAAGTACCCCGAGCCCGCGATGCGGGTTTTTGTCTGCTGAATCTTCTTGGGATCGGCGAGGTCGCCGGGTTGAATCGTCGCGATGTTGCGGACGAGGTTCGTCCGCGTGTGCGGATAATCCCCGGCGACATGCACGTTGATTTCGCGAACGCGGTAGACTTTGTCTTCGTCGATCTTGTAGAGGATGTCGACCACGCCCGGTTCAGTGGTGAATCGCGGTTGGGCGTCGACTTTGGCAAACAGGCGGCCGAGCTTGCCGTACTGCTCACGCATCTTTTCGACGTCACCCGCGATCTTGCGCTGCGTGAAATACTCGCCGCCGGTGACTTTGTGATCCTTCCGCAATTCGGCTTCGGGGATGATTGCTGATCCCATCACATCGATATTGCGAACCTTGTAGCGCACGCCTTCGGTGATGTTGTAGACGATCGTGACGCGCGACTTGTCTTCGTTGAACTTCTCTTCATGCTGAATGTCGACGTCGAAGAATCCAAGGCTGTGGTAATACTGCTGGAGCGACGCCTTGTCGTCGGGAATCGTCGTCGGGTCGTACTTGCCGCCGAAGACCCAGAACAGCCGCTTCTTCGTGCGAAGCTTCAGGTCGAGAATCGCGTCGTTGAAGAATTCGTTGCCCTGGAAGTCGACGTCGGAGACGTAAACCTTCGGGCCTTCGTTGATCTCGAAAACAACTTCGCGGTCATTCTTGTCGTCGCCGCGAACCAGTTCCACGGTCGCGAAGGCAAAGCCCTTCTCGTGATACAGCTCTTCAATGCGACGGGCGCATTCACGGTTTGCGCTGACATCGTACGGGCTGCTGCCGACCTTGAGGTTTGTCAGCGATTCCAGCTTTGCCTGCTTAATCTTCTGGCAGCCGCGGTATTCCACGTTGCGGACGATCGGGCGCTCCAGCAGTTTGTAGGTCAGCACCGGCCCGGCGTCGGACCGTGTCAGCGTGTGTTCCACCGAGGCGAACCACCGTGTGCGGGTGAGCGCTTCCACGTCTTCCTTGATCATTTCGGGCGTGGCTTTGCGTTCCGGCCGACACTTGATGTGTTTCTCGATGTCCTTCTGCGGGATCGTCACATGGCCGACGATCTTCACCTCGGCGAGCGGATCCTGCAGCAGTTCCGTCACCGCCGCGCGGGTATTCTCGCTGTCGGATTCAAAGGACATCTTTTTCAGCGGCTGAAACGTCTTTTCCTTCGGTGCGGCGGGCCGTGTATGACCAGCGTCAATCAGTGGATCTTCGTCCTCGGATTGTCCGCGGAGAACCAGCGGTTCCGCCCGTTCGGACACCACGTAGGTCAACACGAATCCGTTGGGGCGCTTGTCCCAGCGGGGCATCACCTGACCGAAGCGGCCTGAAGCCCACAGCAGCTCGATGTCATCGTCCAGCAGCTGTCGCGATGGTGCCTGACCGGGGCGGCAGCGCATCTGCTTCGCCAAAGCCGCCGCGGTGGCGGGATCGAGTCCTTCAAACTGAACGTCGATGATGAGATTGGTCGCCGTGGCTACCGGCTTTTGTGCCGTCTGGGGGGCGACTTTCGGCGTAGAAAAGCCAACGCCCGCGAGCGGTTCCCGAGCCGTTGCAACTCCGGAAACTAGCGCCAAGGCAAGAGCGCACACCGACCGGAGGCCGGTTGACTGCAGACAGCGTTCGCCGCTTTTCGGGCGTGTCATGCGCGCTGCGTTCCTGGGAGACCACCGTGGACTCACGGCGGGTCGTTGTCATGCGGACAGGTAGTACTCGGGATCAATTCACGATGAGAGGACATCCGCGCAGGCGCTTCACCTGCCGGTACGGACGCGGAGTGTTAATTCATCGCCGAGATTGCGTAAAGAGCGGTTTGCGGTTTCGTCAGCCGCAACCGGCCAGGAATCAGTCGAGCAGCGCGTCGATCACACCAAAGACATCGCCCAGCCGGAATTCCAATCCGGGGAAAAGGTCGCCGCCGCTGAGTCGATCGTCCTCACCAACAACGGCAACTTCACATCGCGATCGATGGATATAGAGTCGTCGCGACTCAGGATAGAGGACCCACACCTGTTGAACTCCGTAGTCCAGGTATTCGGTCACTTTCTTTTCGATCTCGTCCGCGGCATTGGTGGGGCTGACAACTTCCACCGCCAGATCAGGAATGACATCCCACGCACCGGAGATGGGTGGCGGTTCGCCGCGCATGCGCGCTCGGGACACGAATGACAGATCGGGGCGTCGCTCCTGGCGCGGTTCGCGATTCAATAAAAACAACACTTCCGTGCTGACTAATCCCAACCGGAGCTGATTCACGAAGTTTCCCAGCAACCGCGCTAATTCAGAAGCAATCGTGACGGCATAGGCCCCCATCGGTTGTTTCTCCACACGCACGCCATTGATCGTTTCAAACAGGGCGTCGGTTGATTCAATCAGCAACGGTTCTGCGATTCCCACGGACATTGATCCAGTCCTTTGACACATCGGATACAAAGAGCTGTGTCGACTGTTCACTCTACGACTCGACCCGGCTTGAAGCAAGAGGGGCTCGTTAGACGTGCGATCGCCCCACCAATACCGCATCTCACGGTTGCCATTCGGACAACGAATCGGTTAGCTGTGATGCGT
>DASRYX010000351.1:0-13078 GCA_035686985.1 Planctomycetaceae bacterium
CCCTTAGCGACGGCAGGTTTGGCGGGCGGAGCTTTCTTCGGCGTCGTCTTCGCGGCAGACTTCACGGGAGCCGCTTTAGCGGGAGCCGGTGCCGGCTTCTTCGCGGTCGCCGCGGGGGGGGCGGGCTTCGGCGGCTTGACGGGTTTCGCTGTCGTCTTGCTGGCGACCGGTTCGACCTTCTTTGCCTTGATAGCACTCAGTCCCGACTTGAACAACTCGGTCAGGCGGTCGATGGCGGTGTCCGGTTCATGTCCGCCTTCCGGCTGCGGATAAACCGCGGGGTCGAAGGCCGCTTTCAGCTTGGGATCCACGGCCAGTGCACGGACCGAAAACAGAAACGGCAGCGCTTCCGCCTTGCGAACGACGGCCTTCAGCGATTCACCCATTTCATCGATGGACTGACCCGGCGACACCAGTCCCAGCCAGACGAGCAACCGGGCGGTCGCGTCATCGAGGGGGAGAATGTGAGCACCAATCGCCTGCTGCAAGGCAAAGTTGCGAATGAACGGCGAGAGGTGGCGAATCTTGCCCAACTGCTTGGTCGCCAGCTCGAGAGTCTTCTTTTTCAGCGATTCCAGCTCGAAATTGAAGGACTTCTCGAAGACATACTGGAGGACGCTGCGGACGCGAAACCCGCGCCAGTCGCGGTCTTCCATGCCCTCGAAGACCGGTTCCAGTTCCGAGATGGAACTGACGCGGGCTTCGTTGAGATCAGGGAAGAACTGCGACAGTCGGGCGTAGGCCCGGTCGGCGTCCTCGACCGACGCGTTTTCTAGACAAACGGCGTAGAGCATCGTCTCCATCACGGGACGATCGAGTTTACAGACCGTGATCTTGTACTGCTTTTTCAGCAGCGGGAGGAGCTTCTTGAGTACCGATTGCCGATCCGCCGTCTTCGCGCGTGATGCCATAATCTCTCGCCAGCGTGAGCTTCTTGTTGCGGCACATCAGGGCCCGTCCTGGGCGCCTGCTTCCTCCTCCGCAGCCGTCATCGCGTCATCGTTGTCTTCATCGCTATCTTCTTCATTCTGATCCTGCGTGTCGTCGGCTGCGGATTCGGAAGGGGTTCCCGTTTCCTTTAACAGCTGGGACGTGATCGCACTGAGTTTGACACCCGGGTCAAGAATAAACTTTAAAATGGGAGTGTACTTGGTCTGCAGCCGATCGGCGAGTTTGGACTGAATAAACCCGCGGGCGGACTCCAGGCCATGCATGCACAGCGACTGCTTCTTGGCGTCTCCCATGACGGAGATGTAGACCTTCGCCGTCTTCAAGTCCCCCGCGGCTTCGGCGCGCAGAACCGTCACATTCTTGACGCGCGGATCCTTTAACTCGAACAAGATCGTCGTGCTGACGGTCTCGCGAATTGCTTCCGACGCTTTGGCCATCCGCCGAGTCGTCATGCCGAACACTCGTCCCTTCGCGGCGTACGCTGATGGAATTGCTGAGGTTAACCTCGCGGCTCAATCAAACGTGCGGGCGATTTCCTCGATCTTGAAGGCTTCCAGCAGGTCCCCTTCCTTGATGTCGTTGTACCCATCCAGGCGAATCCCGCACTCCATGCCTTCGCGGACTTCCTTGGTGTCATCCTTCTCACGCCGCAACGAACCGATGCTGTAATCGTTCAGCACCTTCTGTTCACGGATGAGATGAATCCGGCTGTTGCGTTCGATGGTGCCATTAAGCACGCGGCAACCGGCAATGACCGAGCGGCCGATGCTGAACACGCGAAGGACGATTGCCCGTCCGGTGGTGACCTGCTTCTTCTCCGGCCGCAGCATGCCTTCGAGGGTCGTGCGAATCTCGTCGATCACCTCGTAGATGATGTTGTACCGGCGAATCTCGACTTCTTCATGCGAGGCGAGCAGTTCCGCCCGGTCTTCGGCGATGACGTGGAAGGCGATGATCACCGCTTCCGATGCGGAGGCGAGGTACACATCGCTTTCGTTCACGCCGCCGACACCCTGATGCAGGATCTTGACCCGCACTTCGGGATGCTCGAACTTCTTGATCTCGTGCTGCAGGGCTTCCAGCGAACCCGGCGTATCCGCTTTGATGATGAGGTTGAGGTCTTGCACTTCGCCATCGCGGGCGGCGTTGAGAATGTCCTCCAGCGTGCGCTTCGACGTCGTACTGGCGAGCATCTGCTGACGACCGCGTTGACGGCGGTCTTCCGCAATCTGCCGGACAAGATCGATGTCATCCACCGCGAGGAAGCGATCACCGGCGCGGGGCACGATATCGAGCCCGGCAACCTTGATCGGCAACGACGGTTCCGCATGCGTGACTTCTTCGTCGCGATCGTTGTACATCGCGCGGATGCGGCCATAGGCTTCGCCGCAGATGACGACATCGCCGACAGACAGCGTGCCCTTCTGATCGATGAGCCAGGCGATTGGGCCGCGGCCTTCGTCACGGAACGCTTCCAGAACGACACCACATGCCGGTCGGGCCGGATTCGCCTGGTATTCGTGCAATTCCGCGGTGAGCAGAATCGTGTCGAGCAGGTCCGAAACGCCGAGGCCGGTGAGACCCGACGTCCGCACCATTTCCACGTCGCCACCCCACTCCGCCACGAGGACGTTCTGCTGGGCGAGATCCTGCATGACACGCTGTTCGTTGCGGTCGGGCAGATCGCACTTGTTGAGCGCGATGATCATCGGCACGCCGGCCGCTTTCGCGTGGGCGATACACTCCACCGTCTGCGGCATCACACCGTCATTCGCCGCGACGACCAGCACGATGATGTCGGTCACGTTCGCACCACGGGCCCGCATTTCACCGAAGGCGGCGTGGCCGGGAGTATCAACGAACGTGATCTTGTTGCCGTTGTGCTCGACCTGATACGCAGCAATGTGCTGCGTGATCCCGCCGTGTTCGGAGGCCGCAACGTTTGCGGAGCGGATCTTGTCGACGAGCGTCGTTTTGCCGTGGTCGACGTGACCAAGGATCGTGACGATCGGCGGACGGGCTACAAGCGTTTCGGGCGGATCGGCTTCTTCGAAGATGTCGTCGAGTTCGTCTTCGAGATCCTTTTCCTTGATGATCTGCAGTTCGATCCCGCACTCCATCGCCAGTTCGAGGGCTTCTTCCTCGGTGAGCGCGGAGTTGATCGTGACCATCTGGCCGGTGGACCAGAGCATCGACATCAGGGTCTTGGAGGGACGGCCCAACGCTTCGGAGAGCGACCGCACAGTGATGGGCAGTTCGATCTCTGCTGAGGTTTTGGTAACGGCTTGCGGCTTGGAGCCTTTGCGTTTCCGCGCGGGGAACCGATGTGCGGCGCCGCCTTCCTCTTCGGATGGTACGACTTTTCGCTTATCGCGTCGCTGGGCTCGGCTTTCTTCCAACCCGGAACCGGCCTGGCGATCTCCGGCTGGACCGCCACGACGGGCTGCCGCCTTGTCGTCGGCACCACTTTCTTCGTCGCCGCCCCGCTTGGTCTTTTTCTCTGTGTTTTTGCGGAGGTGGTCCGCAAGTGGACTGCTGCTCTTCAGCGCATCAGCAGGAGTCAACCGGATGTCCGGCTTCTGAGCCTTCTGCTCTTCCTGCTTGGCCTTGGCGGTGACCGGGGCTCGGTAATCGCCGAGGGTCGCGACCCGCGGGCCTTCCGCCTTCGGCTTCTGCCCCGGTTTGTTCTGGATCTGCCGCGAACCCTGAGTATCGGTGGTCCCGCGGGCGGTCATGTTCTGTTGCATGACCCGCATCGGACGGCCGGCACCGGACGCCGACACGTAATCGGAGCGGGACATCGGCGCGGGGCCTTTGGGGCCGGCGTCGGCCGGACTCACGGGCTCCTCTTCGGCAACGGCCGGTGCGTCCGGTGCTTCGGGCGGCGGCTCGGTCGCGGCGGGGGATGGTTCGGCCGTCCGCGCAGCAATCTCGGGGACCACATCGGCTTCGGGCTCGGAGGTCGTCTTCGCAGCGATGTCCGCGGGCGGTTCTTCCGGCGGTGCCTTCGGAGCTGGCGGTTCGGCGACGATTGTACCTGGGCCGACGTCGCTGCCGCGGGCCCGCATTGAAGTCTGCGGCCGGGCGACCATCGTTCCGCTGCCGATCGTCCGGAGCGGGCGCGTCTTCGCGGCTGTCTCCGAGGCGGCCTCACGCGGTGGTGCGGCTGGCTTTTCCACAGTCGGAGCGGCGGGAGCGCCACCCTTCTGCGCGGACATGTACTCGATCAGCTTGTCCCGCTCTTCGGGCGAGATGCTGGCCAGCACGTTCTTGACCGCAATGCCCGCTTTGGTGCATTGCTCGATCAACAACTTGCTGTCGATGTTCAGCTCTTTCGCGAGAGCAAAAATGCGAATCTTCAAACGCGAATCCTCGGTGGCGGAAAACGGTCAAGGGTTTTGTCGAAACGGATTGATCTGCAACCACGTCCACCGGCTTTGTCAGCTGGCAGACTAGACATCATGGAACGACATATCACGTTCTGTGAGAGCACATACTCCGTTGACACACCTTTGACTGAATCTTTCCGCCGCACCAGCCCGACGGAATGGAACACTCTTCTCTTATGGACACTCTTCGATGATCGATATTCCTGCCGAACCGTTGCTGCGGTTCGGCTTGTAGCGGTCGCTTCCCTCACCCTTCGGTATGACCATCCACAGGACGACCGGGCTCCTGCGGAGCCAGCGCTTCCGCCGCCTGCACCGCCGCAGAAGCGGCCGCATGCTGCTTTTCCAGCACTCGGCGTTGCCGGTTCTCTTCTTCCAGCCGTTCGCTTTCGCGTTCAGCGAATTCAACGATTTCGTTGGTCTGCTCTTCCGTCAACCCACCCATCTCGGCGAGTTGGTCGGGTTCAATGACCGACAGATCGTCGAAGCTGAGAAATCCCTGAGACACCAGGCTTTCGGCCAACTCGGGGGTAATGCTTGGGATCTCGGAAAAGGCCTGCACCGTGCGGTCAAGCTGTTCATCCAGCTCTTCGCGGGTCATCACTTCAATGTCCCAGCCGACCAGCTTGGAGCCGAGCCGGACGTTCTGTCCGCGCTTGCCGATCGCCAGGGACAGCTGGTCTTCCCGTACGAGAACGATCACCCGGCCCAGCATCGGACAGAGAATCACGTCTTCGACTTCCGCCGGTTGCAATGCGTTGGGGACGAGCACCTGCAGCGAGTCGTTCCAGCGCACGATGTCGATGCGTTCATCGCCACCAAGTTCGCCGGTGATATTCTTGATGCGCGCACCACGCACGCCGACGCAGGCCCCAACGGCGTCGATGTTGCTGTCGATACACGACACGGCGACCTTTGTGCGGTAACCGGCTTCACGGGCCAGCGAACGGACTTCGATAATCCGTTCGGAGACTTCCGGGATTTCCAACTCGAACAGCCGACGGACAAAGTCTGGATGGGTGCGCGACAGGATAATCTTCACGCGGCTGCCGGCCTTGCGGACTTCCAGCACGACGGCTCGCACGCGTTCGTTCACGCGGAACGATTCGCCAGGAACCTGTTCGCCGCGCGGCAGCAACGCTTCGACTTTACCGAGGTTGACCAGTGCGGTCCCCCCTTCAAGGCGCGTCACGATCCCGGTGACAATCTGGCCGCGGAGATCGGAGTATTCGTCGAAGACCGTGTCGCGCTCAGCTTCCCGAATCTTCTGAATCATCACCTGCTTGGCGGTCTGCGCGGAAATGCGTCCGAGCAGATCACCGAGTTCGTCGGCGTCGACGTCTTTGCCACCATTCTTGACCGACGGATTGCCGTTCAGGCGATCGATGTGGACCTGCAGTTCGGCTTCTTCGCCAAAGTGTTTCCGCGCCGCTGACAGAATCGCCTGTTCGATGCCCTCGAAGACGATTTCCTTGTCGATGCTTTTATCGCGGTGGATGGCATCGACCGTGCGAAGGATCTCATTGCCATTCATGTCCCGCGTCTCCCGAAATCAAGTCCGTCGATTGGGTCACACGAAGGGTTAACTCCGGATGACGGCAATCGCAATGTTAACCCCATCAAACAAAAAAAGCGGGCGCGAGTCCCACTTTCATCAGAACTCAGCCCGACGCCAAGTTCTGCCCGCCCCACGGGAAGGCAGTCATGCCCCCGGTTTGGCGCCCAGCATTCGTCCGGTACCTTCACGGAGTGGCCATGCTTGCCCCTCTTCTCCGCTTTGTTTCGCCGAGACTCCCACCGGGAGCCGCCCCGCCGCAGTTACGGCTGGCGGATCACCGACCCGACCCGCTATCGATCGAACCGGCGAGACTCCACATCTTCCACCAACGTCGACGATACCGGCGGCCATTCAGACTGTCAAGGAGTTTATGATTTTGATCACCGCGACGGATCAGCAGTTACGGTGATCTCCGGCCATTCATCGTGGAGCTTATCAGAGGTGATTCATGGCACAACTGGCATTCTCCGCTCGACCGAATTGACCGCACCCCGGATTCCGGATTCAATAACCCACAGGCATTGAGGCTGCATCCTCCGGGGCCAACCGCTCCCGCGGGATCATTTACCGTCAGAGGACCCTTCGCATGAAATCCGCCGAACTTTTCGCCGCCGCGCTCCTGATCTGGGGTTTCACCGCGGCGGTTGCTGATGCTCAGAACGCCCCGCCCAGCCCCGCACCGGCAAAAACGCCCGCAAATCCCGAGCATGAACGCCTGAAAAGCGATGCCGAGAACGCCTACCAGAACGGCGAGTTTCCCAAAGCGATTGAACTGACGACCAAAGTTCTCGCACAGAATCCGAAGGATCACGTTGCCCTTTACCTGCGGGCCAGCTCCCGCGTGGAGCTCGGGCAGCTGCGCCGGGACCTCAAGGAAGTTCGCACCGGGATCGAAGACGCGCGAGAAGCGATGCGTCACGGCGGCACGGACATGATCAACTACTATCTCCCCTACTTCTACGGCATGTCGACGCTGGCTCAACTGGAGAACCGCAAGGAACACGCGGAAGTCGTGACGACGTTCAGCACGCAGATTCTGGCGCGGACGAACATCAAGCCGGAAGATCGCGCCAATTTGCTGTATCAGCGAGCCGCAGCGTATCTCTTCCAGCGCAACCTGGAAGGTGCTGCGAAAGACTACGAAGCCGCGATCAAGCTGGTGCCCGCCCATGTGGGTGCTCGGCTCGGCCTGGCAGATTGCTATGTGCAGATGCAGAAGCCGGATCTGGCGGAAGCATCGTTCAATGCCGCGGTGCAGGCGGTGCCGAATAATCCGCTCGTGTTCAACAACCGCGGGATGTTCTTCCAGCAGCAGGGCAAGACGCAGCAAGCGATCGCCGATTTTTCCCGGGCGATTGAGCTCGATAAGGAATACGCGGTGGCTTACACGAACCGTGGTTTCGCAGCGATGGCCGAAGCGAACCTCGTCGCCGCCGAAAACGATTTCACCGCCGCGTTGAAGATTGATCCGCAGCAACCGCTCGTGCACAGCCTGCGAGGCACCTCGCGCTTGTCGCAAGGGAATGCCAAGGGGGCGATTGAAGATTACAACCAGGTGATCGCCGCCGACAGCAAGAACCCGATTGCTCACGTCGATCTCGGCTTCGCCAAGTACTTCGCCGGTGATTTCACCGGAGCCGCAGCGGAATTCGAGCAGGCTCTCACGATCGATGCGAACTTGCGATACGCGATGCCGTGGCGGTTCTGGGCGTTAACGAAAGCCGGCCAGGGTTCTGTTGCCGAGACCAAGCTGGGCGACTCATTGACGAAAGAAGCAGACAAGAAAGACTGGGCGGACCACCTGCTCACATTTCTGGCTTCGAAATCGACGGAGCAGGACGTGATCAACGCCGCGGATAACAAGGACGAAAACCTCAAGAACGCGCAGCTCTGCGAAGCGTTCTACTTCTGCGGCGAGAAGCGAACGATCGCCGCGGATGCCGGCGGGGCGGCGCAATACTATCAGCAGGCGATCGCGACCAAGCAGACGCACCTGTCAGCGTATCGCGGTGCTCAGTTCGCCCTGAAACAGTTCCCGGCACCGAAGTAATCGGCGAGACAGCGGTCTACTGGAAATGCAAACGCCCGGCATCCTGAAGATGCCGGGCGTTTTCTTTTCGAAGTCCGCCGAAGCGATCAACAGACTTCCACGATCGCAGCGGTGGCTTGGCCGATGCGGGTGACGTTCAGATTCAGCACGACCTTGTTCGAGGTTTTCAGCGGCTGACCGTGAACCACGTTCAACGGGCAGTCGGGATTGCCATGCTCATAGTTCAGCGTCATGGGGATGACGCCATTGCGAAGTGACAGCAGCGACGCGGCGAGTTCCAGCGTGCCTGACCCCGCGCCCGAGTTACCGAAATAACCTTTCAGCGCGGTGACCGGGATCTTTCGCCCCAGGTCTGGGCCGAAGACATCGTGAATGGCGAGCGCTTCGGCCTGATCAACCGCCTTGATTCCCAGTCCGTGCGCATTGATGTGGCCGATGTCTTCGACGCTGATGTTCGCCGATCGCAATGCAGCCTGCATCGCACGGACGAGCGCTTCACGGAACAGCGGCTCACCGTCTCGCGTGGTCACGACGCCGCCGCCGGTTCCGAGAACGCGGCCGAGAATCGGAGCGCCGCGGCCTTCCGCATGCGAACGTGTTTCGAGAATGAACGTGCAAGCCCCTTCGGCCACGACGCGGCCGGACGCATCCTGATCGAACGGTCGACACCGCCGGGCCGGTTCTTCGGGCGTGGTCGCGAGCTCGTGATACAAAGCGAGGTGCATCGTCTTGATCGGATGCAGGGTCGTTCCCGTGCATCCGGTGATCATGATGTCCGCCGCGCCGCGCTGCAGAATCCGCTGCGCTTCACCGAGGACGGTATTGCCGGAAGCGTCATCGAGCGTCAACGAATTGCTGGGCCCGCGGGCGTCCGAGGCGATACTGATATGACACGCCGGCATGTTGGGCAGGTACCGCAGCAACCATAACGGTTCCATCCGCGGCAAGCCGTTGTGTCCCCACGCCGGCAGATCAATCTGGTGAGTTTGCGGGTCCAATGAAACGTCACAGGCCGGGGCGAGAATGTCCGGCGCGCTGAGCATCAGGTTCGCACCGAATTCGACACCGAGCCGCTCGTGATTGATGGAATTGAGGTCGAGCTTGGAATTCTGCAGGGCCTGCATCGCGGAGGCCACGCCGAGCTGGATCTCGCGGCACATCGCTTTGAGATTTTTGCGATGGTCTTTGAGAAAGACTTTTCGTGCGGCCTCGTCGGTGAATTCTTTAACCTGACCGCCAACCTGATCGGGTGCGGCGAAGCCGGGGAATAATGTCGTCGTGGAGATGCCCGATTTTCCCGACGCGAGATTTGCGCAGAACGTATCGACATCGACGCCGATGGGACTCATCACGCCGACACCGGTGATTACAACGTCTGTCGGACTCGCTGCTCGTGCCACTTCCACCTTCCCCGCCCCAACGGTGCGCCTGCCCGCATAACCTTGCACTCTGAGAGAGCGTGGTTATGGGAAATCGCCGATCCGCGCACCCACTGCACGTCGGCGATTCCAATCGCTAAGAGAGTCGAATGAGACTCATTTTGCAACCCCTGCGGCGTCACATCGGGCCATGCGGTTCATTTCCGGCATTCCACAGGGGGGAACACCTCAAGCCGCCTTGCCGACGACCAGGCAGGCATTGTGACCGCCGAATCCAAAGCTGTTCGTCAGGATCTTATTGATCTTGAGCGGCCGTGCCGCATTGGGAACGTAATCGAGATCGCACTCGGGGTCCTGATTCTCGATATTAATCGTCGGCGGGGCGACCTGATGCATCAGCGAGAGGATCGAAACCACGAACTCCACGCCGCCCGAAGCACCGAGCAGATGGCCCAGCTGGCTCTTCGTGCTGGAGACGCAGAATTTCTTCGCGTGCTCTTCGAAAACCCGCTTGATCGCCGTGGTTTCGGCTTTGTCACCCAGCGGCGTGCTCGTGCCGTGCGCGTTGACGTATTCGATGTTCGCGGGATTGAGTTTCGCATCGCGGATCGAGGCCGCCATCGCCCGTGCCGCACCCGAGCCCGTCGGGTCCGGTGCGGTCATGTGGCTGCCGTCGGACGACATCCCGTAACCGAGGACTTCGCCAAGAATCACCGCGCCGCGCTTGCGGGCGTGTTCGTATTCTTCGAGGACGACGACGCCCGCCCCTTCGGACAGCACGAACCCGTCGCGGTCACGATCGAATGGGCGGCTGGCCGATTCGGGGGAATCATTGCGTGTCGAGAGGGCATTCATCCGGGCAAAGCCGGAGAGCCCCATCGGTGTGATCGCCGCTTCGCTGCCACCGGTGATCATCACGTCCGCCATGTCCGTCTGGATCATGCGGAAGGCGTCGCCGATGGCGTTGTTGCCGGAAGCACATGCCGTCGCGACGGCGCTGCTGGGACCTTTCAGTCCGAACCGGACCGAAACGTTTCCGCTGGCCGCATTCACGATCAGCTTGGGGATCATGAACGGTGAGACGCGGCTCGGGCCACGGTCGTACAGCGTCGCGTGCTGGGCTTCGATTTCATTCAGCCCGCCGATGCCGCTACCGATCACCACGCCGCAGCGATACGGATCGGGATGATGAATGAGGTCGAGACCGGAGTGCGTGACGGCTTTCTGCGCCGCAACCAGCGCGAACTGGCAGAAGCGGTCGAGCCGCTTGCACTCCTTGGGGTCGATCCACTGGTCGGGATTGAAATCTTTGATTTCCCCGCCGAAGTGCACCTTGAAGTCAGCACTGTCGAAGCGTTCGATTCGCCCGACACCACTTTTCCCGGCGCACAACCGCTCCCAGAACTCCTCGAGATCATTCCCGAGAGCGGTGACGACCGACATCCCTGTCACGACCACACGTCTGGTCATCCCGCCTGCTTCTCCGTGATGTACTTGACGGCGTCGCCGACCGTACGGATCTTTTCGTAGTCTTCATCCGGAATCGTGACTTCGAATTCGTCCTCGAATTCCATCACGAGTTCGACCACGTCGAGCGAATCGGCTTTCAGATCGTCGACGAATTTGCTCTCGGTCTTGATATCTTCCTTCGGGACATTGAGCTGTTCACTGACAATCCCGATGACTTTTTCTTCCACTGACGACACGCTAGCGCTCCTCTGCGGCTCATTCCCTTACCGGTTGCGGCCCGACTCTTTCGTAGCCGTTGCTCGCGGCGTCACTTACAGCAAATCGGGGCAGGCTGGCCGAAGGTATAACGCGCCCTGAAAACCCTGTAAACGCCAACGAAGCCTTCGAACTCAGATTTTGCGCCGTTTGCCCGAAATCGGCAATAGACGGCACTCAGGCTTCACCCACCGACGTGCATTCCAGCTTGCGATCGATCCGCTTCAGCAAGCCTTTCAGCACTTTCCCCGGCCCGACTTCATAAAACTGATCGACGCCCTTGCCCATCAGCCAGCGGACGCAGTCTTCCCATTTCACCGGCTGGGTGACCTGACGAACCAGCAAGCTGCGAATGTCTTCCGGGTCACTATGCGATTGCGCATCGACGTTCGAGACCACCGGGATCCGCGGCGATTGCAGCGGCACGGCCGCCAGGGCATTCTTCAGCGCGGTGCACGCCGATTCCATCAGGGGCGTGTGAAACGCGCCGGCAACGGTGAGCGGGATCGGTCGGCCACCAGCGGCGGTGATGAGGTCCGCGGCTTTCGCACACGCGGGCTTGTCCCCCGACAGTACCGTGTTGCCCGGGCAAAGATAGTTCGCGATCCACAACTTGCCGGCGGCCTGGCCGTCCGCGCAGACCGCTTCGACTTTCGGCAGATCGAGCATCAAGGCGCTGACCATGCCGGACGGATTCGCATCAGCAGCGGCCTGCATCGCTTCACCACGGATCCGCACCACACGCAGACCATCGGCGAACGACAATGCTCCGGCAAACGTAAGGGCGGTGTATTCACCGAGGCTCAAACCTGCGGCGAACTCGCAACCGTTGACGACCTCGGGCGATTGTTCCCGGAGCATCTCGACGGCGGCCAAACTGCACACATACAGCGCCGGCTGGCTGACCGCTGTCGTGTCGAGTTGGGCGGCCGGGCCGTCAAAGCAGAGGGCTTTCAGATCGTAGCCGAGGATCTCGCGGGCTTCGTCGAAGAGTCGCGCGGCGGCCGGGCTTTTCTCGACAACGCCGCGGCCCATGCCGACGAATTGCGCTCCCTGACCGGGAAACAGGAATGCGGTGTGGCTCATGATGATCTTGGTGATAAGAAATTCACCGGCCCGCAGCGCCAGCAAGGGGTTCCTCGTTCGAAGAGGAAAAGAATCCCTTGCTCGCGCTGTGGGCTGGTATGGATGTGACTTAGGCTGTCTGAGGGGCTTCTTCGCGTTCCAGCTCGTCGACGATCTGCTGGTTCAACTTCTTTTCGTAATGCGTGTTGGCGACGCGCAGGGCATTGTAGATCGAACGGCTATTGCTCGATCCGTGGCAGATGATGCAGATGCCGTCGACGCCCAGCAACGGTGCCCCACCGGCTTCACTGTATTCATACCGCTTCTTGAGATTGCCGAAGGCTTTTTCGGCGAGGTGTTTTTCACCTTGGAGGTTCGTAAAGACCTCATGCGCGATGGTCTTCATCATCATCTCGGCCATGCCTTCGGCGGCTTTGAGCAGCACGTTGCCAACGAAACCCTCACAGATCACGACATCGCTCGTGCCCTGGTACAGATCGCGGCCTTCCACGTTGCCGATGTAGCGGTCGCGGAACCGGCAATGATCAAAGAGCATCTGCGTTTCGCGGACGAGATCGTTGCCCTTCCCGTCCTCACTGCCGATGTTCATCAGGCCGACGCGCGGGCTGGCGATGCCGAGAATTTCCCGGGCGTAGATCGAACCGATCACGCCGTATTGCAGCAAATGCTCAGGCCGCGCGGCGGGGTTGGCGCCGACATCCATCAGCACGGCTTTCCCGGCGAGCGTCGGCATGGCGACCGCAATCCCCGGGCGTTTCACGTGCTTCAGAAAGAGCCGTGTGCGCAGACCGGCAGCGACCACCGCGCCGGTGTGCCCGGCACTGACGACCGCGTCGACTTCCTTGCCCGCCATCAACTGCCAGGCCACGATGATCGAGCAGTTCGGCTTTTTGCGCAGGGCTTCGGTGGGCTTCTCTTCCATCGAGACAAAGCCCTCGGC